>JARLHS010000137.1 GCA_031292115.1 Clostridia bacterium
GAAAGCAGCGGGGAATCGCCGTGATAGCGCAGGCCCCCCGCATGGATGCCCGAGGGCACCAATCCCTCGGGCAGCCACAAGCTCAACACCGCGGTGCCGCAGGCCTATTACAACAAGGCCGCGGGCAAGAAGCGTATCGCCACCGAAACCGGCGCAGGGCAGTGGGGCACGGCGCTCGCCATCGCCTGCAGCTTCTACGATATGGAATGCTCCGTCTATATGGTGCGCGTGAGCTACGATCAGAAGCCCTACCGCAAGGCGATCATGAATGTCTACGGCGCGAATGTCATTTCGAGCCCCTCCGTGCTTACGGAATCCGGCAGGAAGATCCTCGCCGAAAATCCTGACACCCCGGGCAGCCTCGGCATCGCCATCAGCGAGGCCGTTGAGGATGCCGTGCTGCACGACGACACCAATTACGCGCTCGGCAGTGTGTTAAACCACGTGATCCTGCACCAGACGATCATCGGGCAGGAGGCGATCAAGCAGTTTGAGCTCATCGACGAATACCCCGATGTCATCATCGGCTGCAACGGCGGCGGCACCAATTTCTCGGGCATGTCGTTCCCGTTCATGAAGGCAAAGATCGAGGGCAGGGCCAATACGCGTTTCATCGCCGTGGAGCCGCTCGCCTGCCCCAAGCTCACACAGGGAAAGCTCTGCTACGATTACAGCGACACCGGCAAAATGGCGCCCATCTCGATGATGTATACGCTCGGCCACACCTTCGTGCCCTCGGGCATCCATGCGGGGGGCCTGCGCTATCACGGCGATTCCCCGCTGCTTTCACAGCTTTATCACGACGGATATGTCGAGGCCGTCGCCGTGGGGCAGAAGGAAGTCTTTGAGGCGGCGGTGCTCTTCGCAAAGACCGAGGCCATTCTGCCCGCGCCGGAATCCTCGCACGCGATCTGTCAGACGATCAAGGAAGCCCTGAAATGCAAGGAAACGGGCGAGGAAAAGGTCATCCTTTTCAACCTTTCCGGCAACGGGTATCTCGATCTCGGCGCCTATGAGCAGTATCTGGCGGGGAAACTCGACGACGACACGGAAAGTGTCGGTGCTGAAATCGCCAAGAGCATCAAGGATGTCCCGCAGGTATAAAACTGATTTTCATTTAGAAAGCAGGCAAAGGTTACTTTCTGAAACCCGCCGATGGCGAGCTGCAAAAACGCCTGCATGTCTGCGGGATTCGTATGAAACGGTTTTTCTGGCGGCTGCCGTAAAGCGGCAGAGTATTAAACTGCGGAATGATATCCGCAGTTTAACGGGAGAATCGTATAAAGCGCCCGTCAGCAGAAAACGCGCATAAAAAAACACGGAGCAGTGAAATGCCCCGTGTTTTTGCGTTTTTGGCTGATTGCGGGTTAAGGTACCAGGCATTTCACAGCACCGGGACGCCGAAAAGCTTTGCGGAATCCTTGAGCCCCTCTTCAATTTCCCTTCTCGAGAAGCCGCATTTTTCCAGTGTTTCGTCGTCCAGATCATTGAGCCTGGAATAAAAATCGACTGCGAGCTCCAGATATCGCAGGCTGCCCGCATTGATATTCTCAAACAGAAGGTTTTCCGCCTCGTTGATTTTCAGCTCTTCGATCAGCTCGGACAATTGGCGGTAAAGCGTATCCGCAGCCGCGGTGTTCTGTCCGATGGAGATTTCATAATTTGCCGTTTTCTTGTGTAGGATGACGGAGATCAGGAAATTGATCATGTCCTTGATCTGGCGCATAAACCAGTCTTCCTGAAGCAAAAGCTCACCACCCTGCCGACACGGCTGAAATTTGTGCGTTTATGCCGCGAAGAACGCGCCAATGGCTTTATAGGCGAGGTAGACGTCGAGCTTCGATACCAGCTCGAACGGCGAATGCATCGAAAGCACCGGGACGCCGACATCCACCACGTCGACATTGAGGTTAGCGATATATTTCGCCACCGTGCCGCCGCCTCCGGCGTCGACTTTACCGAGCTCGGCCATGTGCCACTGTATATGGTTGCTGTCGAGAAGATTGCGTATCTCGGCGACGAATTCCGCCGAGGCGTCGTTGGTGTCAGATTTGCCGCCGTGGCCCGTGTATTTGTTGAGTACGACACCGTAGTTGATATAGGCGGCATTGCGTTTTTCCATCACATCGGGGTAGTTCGGGTCAAACGCGGCACTCACGTCGGCCGAAAGGCACTTGGAGCGGCTGAGCACATCCCTGCCCGCGAGGCCGTAGGGCCGCGCGAGGTCGGCGATGAAATATTTGAGGAATGAGGAATTGAGCCCGGTATTCCCGTCGCTGCCCGTTTCCTCCTTGTCGGCGAAGACACACACGCAGGTGGAGGCGGGGTGGTCGCACTCGAGCAGCGCCGTAAGCTCGGGGTAGGCGCAGACGCGGTCGTCGTGGCCGTAGGAGCCGATGAGGCTGCGGTCGAAGCCGATATCCACGGCCTTGTGGGCAGGCACCGCCTCAAGCTCGGCCGAAAGGAGATCCGCCTCGGTAATGCCGTATTTTTCGTTGAGCAGGCGGATAATATTGAGCTTCACGGCTTCGGAGACCTTGTCGTCGCGAAACGGCCGGCTTCCGATGACGATATTGAGGGTTTCGCCCGGGATCGCCTCTGACATCGTCTTTTTCGCCTGCTCCCTGGCAAGGTGCGGCAGCAGATCGGTGACGCAGAACTGCGGATCCCCTTCATCCTCGCCGATCTTCACCGCGATCTTCGTGCCGTCGCTTTTGACGATCACGCCATGCAGTGAAAGAGGGACTGTCGTCCACTGATATTTTTTGATCCCGCCATAATAGTGCGTCTTAAAAAAGGCAATCTGGGATTCTTCATAAAGCGGCCTCTGTTTGAGGTCGAGGCGCGGGGAATCGATATGCGAAGCCACAATGTGTGCGCCCGCGCTCAGCGGCCGTGTGCCGATGACCGCAAGGATAACGGCCTTGCCGCGGTTGTCGTAACAGACCTTGTCGCCGGCGGTATATTTTTTGCCGCTGTCAAACTCGGTGAATCCATGCGCTTTGGCGGCCGCGACGGCGTAGGCCACCGCTTCGCGCTCGGTTTTGGCGGCATTGAGAAACGCCTTGTAGCCGTCGCAGTAGCCGTAGGCCAGCTCAAACTCGTCATCGGTATAGTTGAGCCCGCCGTTTTTCGGCTCCATCAGAAGCTGTTCCTTGAGAAGCTCGGCCTGTGATTTCTTTTCTTCCTGCATTTTTGTCAACTTCCTCTTTGTTCATGATGGTTTTTATTGATACAGATCCAGATAAATCTGCTCGGTTGCAATCACTTTGCGCACATAGGCGCGCGTATCGGCAAAGGGAATGTAATAGAGCCGCAGATGGTCGTGGGAATAAGATGAATCGGCCAGCCACTTCTTCACTTTGGACGGCCCGGCATGATAGGCGGCGAGCGCCGTCTCGCTGACGGTGAATTCCGTCGTCAGCTGCGCAAGCAGCGCGGTGCCGTATCGGATATTCGTTTCGGGGTCATAGAGCGCATCGGCGGTAAGCGCGGCCTTTTCGTGCAGTTTGCTCTGTTCCCACTGAAAGGTGTCGGGCGTAATCTGCATGAGCCCGAGCGCACCGATGGAAGAAACCGCATTCGGGTTAAAGCTGCTTTCGCATCGGATTACGGCAAAAACGAGCGCCGGCTGGAGATTATTCTGCTTTGCGTATTTCTCGACCAGCTGCGGGTATTTCATCGGATAGGCTGCCATGCGCAGGCGCTTGTAGCCGAAATGCCACAGAAGCCCGAGCGCAAGGAGGATAGCGACCACGGCAAGGATCCATGCCGGCTTGATTTTCTTCACGGGTCATCCTCCTGTATTATCCGCGCCTTCGGTGTAAAAATGCCTCTTTTGATCGCTTCAAGGCTTAAGGTTCCCTGCCGCCTGAAGGATTATCCGCAGCGCCAGGGCTTCCAGCGCCGCCTCATACGGCCCTTTATCGCCCGAGTTTTCCAGCACGTAATCGGCTTTTTGCGTAAAATAGGCTTCGTCGACGGCTCTGAGGCGTCGTGCCGCCTCCTCCTCGGAGAGGCCGTCGCGCTCCATCACGCGGCGGATGCAGAGCCCGCGCGGGGCCGTGACGGCGAGCACCCTGTCGCACAGGGCATCCGCGCCGCTCTGATAGAGCGCCGGCGCGTCGAGCAGCACGTAGTTTGCCCCGTCGGCACGCAGGGCGTCGAGCCTGTGCGCGATGAGTCTCATAATATGCGGATGGGTGATCGCATTAAGCCGCTCAAGCCTCTGCGCATCGGAAAAGGCGATGCGCGCAAGGCGGCGGCGGTCGAGGCTGCCGTCTTCACGGAGGATTTCACCGCCGAACGCGGCTGCAAGCTCCGCAAGGCAGGGGCTTCCGGGTGCAGCGGCACCGTGCGCGACGGCGTCGGCGTCGATTACGGCAAAGCCCTGCCGTTCGAATACCGTTGCCGCCAGCGACTTGCCCGCGCCCGACGGGCCCGTCAGCCCCAGAATATACATCGAGCCCATCTTTTTAGCCTTCCTGAACCTTGACGGCTCTGTCTATAAACAGGATGCCGTCAAGGTGGTCGATCTCGTGGCAGAGGCACTTCGCAAGCTCGCCCTGCGCGTCGATGAGCCGCTCCACACCCTTTTCATCGAGGGTACGCACCGTCACCTGCTCGGGCCGTTTGACCGATCCGCGGCGGTTGGGGATACTCAGGCAGCCCTCCTCCACGATGTGCTCTCCCTGTGAATCGATGATCTCAGGGTTGACAAGCTTCATAAGCCCTGTGCCCATGTCGATCACGACGCACCGGCGCAGCACGCCCACCTGAGGCGCGGCAAGGCCCACGCCGTTGCTGGCATGCAGCGTCTCGGCCATATCGTCGAGCAAAGAAACCACCCTTGCGTCGATCTCCGCGACCGGGCGGCTTTTTTTGCGCAGAACTTCGTCTCCGATGAGGCAGATATTACGGATTGCCATAAAATCCCCCGATTCTATAAAGCGATCTCCTGAAACGCCGCGGCGCGCAGCAGGCGGTTATAGACCGCGAGGCCCACGCCTTCACGCGGCGGGCAGCGCGCATACACGGTTTCAGCTCCGAGCGCGTCCACCGCGCGCAGCGCGCCGAAAAGCTTCCTTGCCTGCGAAGCCGCATCGCCCGCAATGCCGTAGGCAAGAGCGGGCCTGCCCACAAGAGCCTCTTCACCCTCAAAGCAGAGCGCCGCGCAGCGCTCGCCCGACGCCCGCCGGCTTTTTAGTAATGCCGCAAATTCCGCAAGGCTGCCGTGAACGATCACCACCCGCGTTCTGGGCGCGTAATGCCGGTATTTCATGCCGGGCGAAGCGGCCCGAGCGCCCTTCGCGAGCGGCTTCGTCACGGCGGGGTCAATCTCTATGCCGCCGAGCACGGCTGCCAGCTGCTCGGGTGTGATGCCGCCCGGGCGCAGCACGCGCGGTGTATCGCCGCAAAGGGTGACGACGGTGGATTCCACGCCGACGCCGCAGTCGCCGCCGTCGATGATCAGGCCGATGCGGCCGTTCAGGTCGTCAAAGACGTGCGCGGCGCTTGTCGGGCTCGGGCTCCCCGAGAGGTTGGCCGAGGGCGCCGCGAGCGGCAGGCCGGCGGCATGGATGACCGCGGCCGCCACGGGATGCGACGGCATGCGGAGGGCTACACTCGGCAGCCCCGCCGAAACGATGCCCGGGATGCGCTCGGTTTTTTTAAGGATCATCGTCAGCGGGCCGGGCCAGAACGCCTTCGCAAGTCTCAGCGCGCTTTCGGGCACTTCGGCGGCGCACAGGCTCAGCCCCGCAGGGTCTGCGATATGGACGATGAGAGGGTTATCCTGCGGGCGGCCTTTCGCGATGAAGATTTTTTCCACCGCGTGCGCGTCAAGCGCATTCGCCGCGAGTCCGTAAACCGTTTCCGTCGGGATGGCGACGAGCTCTCCGGCTTTCAGCGCGGCTGAAGCCGAAAGAATCACCTTTTCATCAATATGGCTCGGGTCGGTTTTCAGTACCGTTGTCGTCAACATTTTAAACCTTGCAACCTGTCGCGGGTCACACTTCGCCTACCTTTAATTTTTCTGCCTGATCCGCCGTGGTGAGCGCGTTGATGATCTCTTCAAGATCGCCGTTGAGAATATCCGCGATCTTGTAGAGCGTCAGGCCGATGCGGTGATCGGTGACGCGCCCCTGCGGGAAGTTATAGGTGCGGATGCGCTCGCTGCGGTCGCCCGTGCCAACCTGCGAGCGCCTTTCGGCGGCGATCTTCTGCGCCTGCTCGGCCTGCATGCGGTCATAGATCCGCGAGCGAAGGATCTTCATGGCCTTGTCGCGGTTTTTATACTGGCTTCGCTCGTCCTGACACTCGACAATGATGCCCGTCGGAAGATGCGTGATGCGGATGGCCGACTCGGTCTTGTTGACATGCTGGCCGCCCGCGCCGCCGCTGCGGTAGGTGTCGATCTGCAGGTCGTCGGGGTTGATGTCGAGCTCGACCTCCTCGGCCTCGGGCAGCACGGCCACCGTTACCGTGGAGGTGTGGATGCGCCCGCCGGCCTCGGTTTCGGGCACGCGCTGCACACGGTGCACGCCGCTCTCAAATTTGAGACGGCTGTATGCGGCGTCGCCCTCGATCATAAAGCTGATCTCCTTGATGCCGCCGAGCTCGGTGGCGTTGAGGTTGAGCGTTTCGGTCTTCCAGCCCTTCGACTCGGCATACATCGAATACATTCTGAAAAGCTCCGATGCGAAAAGCGCCGCCTCCTCGCCGCCCGCTCCGCCGCGGATCTCGACGATGACGTTCTTGTCGTCGTTGGGGTCTTTGGGCAGCATGAGCAGGCGAAGCTCCTCGGTGAAACGCTCCATGTCGCTCCTTGCGGCGTGCAGCTCTTCGTCCAGCAGCTCCTTGAAATCCTTTTCCTGCGAGGTATCCAGCAGCGCATGCGCCTCTTCGGCCGTCTCCGCCGCCTTTTTATACTTCTTGTATATTTCAACAATCGGCGTCAGCGATTTGTGCTCCTTCATGAGTTTCCTGAATTGTTCCTGATCGGAAACCACGGTGGGGTCGGCAAGCAGCTGAGATATGTCGTCGTAATGCTTTTCGATCATCTGAAGCTTTTCGAGCAAATCCTACATTCCTTTTTTGATCACATTTTTGATATTTTTTTCGATTCGGACTCGCGGGGCCATCACTTCATGGCCGCATTTCGCGCATTGCAGCCTGAAATCGGCGCCGATGCGCAGGACTACGAAGCGGTTGCCGCCGCAGGGATGGTTTTTTTTCATGACGACGGTGTCGCCGACGGCGATATCCATGGCCGCACCCTCCTCATCTGCAATACTCAATTATAGCATACTCGATTTTGGCATGCAATCGAAATTTCCAAAGTGCGGTAAATTTGCAGCAATCCAGCTTTTAAACAGAAAAGCCGGATTGCTGTGCGCAGGGGCAGAGAAAAATTAAAAAGCCGCCGGGTGCAGGATGTTGCCCCGAGGGGCCGTTCAGGCGGTCAGTACTGACCGGCGTCCCTCTGCCGGATGATGTTGCGCTGTATCTTGCCGCTTACCGTCTTCGGCAGCTCCTGCGTAAACTCGATGATGCGGGGATACTTGTAAGGCGCGGTCGTTTTTTTCACATGGTTCTGAAGCTCTTTCTTCAGCGTATCGGAGGCTTCAAAGCCGCGCGCGAGCACGATGGTGGCCTTGACGACCTGCCCGCGCACCGGGTCCGGCACCGCGGTCACGGCGCATTCGAGCACGCAGGGATGCTCGAGCAGCGCGCTTTCCACTTCAAACGGGCCGATGCGGTAGCCGGAGCATTTGATCACATCGTCGTTGCGGCCGACAAACCAGAAATACCCGTCGGCGTCGCGCCAGGCCATGTCTCCGGTATTGTAGACCCCGTCGTGCCAGCATTTCGCCGTGATTTCGGGGTCGTGCCAGTATCCGCGGAAAAGCCCCACGGGGTGTACGACATCCGTCCCCTTGACAACGATGAAGCCCACGATGCCGTCCTCGCACGGATTGCCGTCGGCATCCAGAAGGTCGATGTCAAAGATCGGGGAAGGCTTCCCCATCGAGCCGGGGCGCACTTCAAACCATGGAAAATTGGCAAGCAGAACGGAGGATTCGGATTGCCCGAAGCCCTCGTGCACCTTCATGCCGGTCAATTCGCTGATTTTCCGGTAGACCTCCGGATTCATCGGCTCGCCGGCGAGACAGGCGCTGTCGATGAAGCTGAAATCGTAACTTGAAAGATCCTCTTTCATCAGGAAACGGTAAATGGTGGCCGGTGCGCAAAAAGTGGAAGGATGGATGCGCATAATTGCTTCCATCAGCGCGTGTGGGACGAATTTTTCCGTGTCATAGGCGCCGATGGCCGCGCCGCAGATCCATTGGCCGAATATTTTGCCCCAGGCAAACTTGGCCCAGCCGGAATCGGTCTGCGTCATATGGATTTTATCCTCCTGGACGCACTGCCAGTATCTCGCGGTGACGATATGCCCCAGCGGCAGCGTGAAATCGTGCCACACCATCTTGGGGAGCCCCGTCGTGCCGGAGGAAAAATAGATCAGCATCGGGTCGGTGCTGCAGGTACCCTGCTCGCCCTTGGGGCGGTCGAATACGTCGCAGGCACGGGACATTTCCGCGACAAGGCTGATAAAGCCGTCGGGCGTATGAGCTCCTTCGCAAAGAAGCGTGCGCAGCGTTTTGCATTCCGGCAGCGCCTGACGGATATGGCCGATGATTTCTTCCTCATCGACGCTGACCAGCATTTTTACATTGGCGATATTGCAGCGGTAAACGATATCGTTCGCGGTGAGCTGATAGGATGCGGGGATGCAGATGGCCCCGAGCTTCATCAGAGCCGTCATGCAGACCCATACCTCGGGCCGCTGTTTGAGGATCAGCATGACCACGTCGCCCTTGCGGATGCCGTGCGACCGGAACACATTCGCGGCGCGGCTGCTCAGGGCCTTCATATCGGCAAAGGTATATCGTTTCATCTCGCACTCGTCGTTGGTCCAGACCAGTGCCAGCTTTTTATCGTCGATTCCTGCCCATTCGTCCACGATGTCGTAGGCAAAGTTAAAATCCGCGGGCACGTTGCAGCGGTAGTTTTCTTTAAAATCCTCGTAGGAATCAAATTCAATC
>JARLHS010000138.1 GCA_031292115.1 Clostridia bacterium
CCTGAAACAGCGGCTCATGGGTTCTCGGTGTGCAGGAGGCGACGACGACGCGGTTTAGCTGTTGCTCCCCGATCTTCTCGATGATGGATTTCTGCGCGTCGACCGAGCAGGTGTACAGGTTATCGGCGGCATAGGTGACAAACGGCAGCGTCCTAGCATACGCCACCACCTCGGGCACATCGACATACCCGCCGATATTCACGCCGCAGTGACAGATGAAGACGCCCATGCGCACCGGCTCCTTTGACACGTCGCGAATCGGCACGTCAGGCTCCTGCGCAAACCATTTTTCAGCCTCGGCGCCGCCGTCACCCGAAACATTCGCGATCGAAACAGCCTCCCCCGCCGCCGCCGACGCCTCCATGACGGTTTCGGGGATATCCTTTGGCCCCGAGGAGGCGCCGCAGGCGAAGATGCCCGGTATCGAAGTCTGCGGCGGGTCGTTTTCATTGACCCATACAAAGCCGTACCGGTCGGTTTTGAGCCCGATTCCGGCGGCGAACTCTTTGTTTTCGGGTTTCGGGGAAAGCCCGACGGAAAGCACGATCATGTCGTAATCGGCGAAATCCCGGCTGCCGGTTTGCCTCGCGTATGAAAGGCGCAGTCCCCCGCTTTCGTTCGTTTTTACATCCGACACGCGGGCGGGGATGAAACGGATGCCGTACTTCTTCCTGGCGGAATCGATATAGCGGTCAAAATCCTTCCCGTAGGCGCGGATATCCATGTAATAGATGTCAATATCCTTCACGGAAGGCAGGTGCTCCCTGGTGATCATCGCCTCCTTGACGGCGTACATACAGCAGACCGAGGAGCAATACTCCGCGTCGCACATGCAGTCGCGGCTGCCCACGCACTGCAGGAACGCGATGCGCCCGGGCGGCCTGCGGTCGGAGGGCCGGGCAACATGCCCGCCGTACGGGCCCGAGGCCGACAGGATGCGCTCGTATTCCATGGCTGTGACGACATCGGGCAAGACGCCGTAGCCGTAGCCGTCGGGAATCCCCTGTGAAGGGCTGAAGCCCGTGGCCATGATCACGGACGCCACATCGAGCGTGAGGGTATCCCCCTGCTGGCAGTGATCGATGGCATCCGCCTTGCAGGCGCCCTCACACATCCTGCAGTCGCAGCAGATGGAGCAGTCGACACAGCGCCTGGCCTCCGCCACGGCGGCCGTCTCGTCAAGCCCCAGCTCGACCTCCTCAAAGCCGCGCACGCGGCGCTCCGGAGCCAGCATGGGCATGGATGCGCGCGGATTGGGCCGTGCGCCCTCGAAATTGATATCCTCAAGCCTGGTCTGCGGGATCATGGGCGGCTCGATGGGGAGAGACACCCCGTCGATATAATGAATGATGGCGCGCGCGGCCCTGTTGCCCTCTGCGACGGCTTCAACGGCCGTTGCGGGGCCAAGCCTGCAGTCGCCTCCGGCGAATACGCCGTCGATCACGGTCGCCATATTGTCGCCCGCCCCGACGCGCCCTTTTTGATCAAACCCGCGGAACCCGGCCTCGCTGAGCGCCTTTGTCTCGGGCGTCTGGCCGATGGCGGGCAGGATATAGTCGGCGGGGATCACATATTCGCTGCCCTTGACGGCGACAGGGCGGCGGCGCCCGGAGGCATCCGGCTCGCCAAGCGTGTTTCTCTCACAGAGCAGGCCCGTGACCTTTCCGCCCTGCGTGCATATCCGCACGGGCGCATGCAGGAACTCAAACCGCACGCCCTCTTCCATGACGTGGCCGATCTCCCAGTCGTTCGCCGGCATCTCGGCGCGCGTGCGGCGGTATACCACTGTAACATCGCAGCCGAGCCTGACGGCCGAGCGCGCGGCATCCATGGCGACGTTGCCGCCGCCGACGATGAGGACGCGGCTCCCCTTCGACGGGGCGACCGCCCGCCCGAGATTGAGCTCGCGCAGGAAGCGCACCGAGCTGATCACGCAGTCGGCATCCTCGCCGGGGATGCCGAGCTTCATATCCGCATGGGCACCGATCGCGATGAATACGGCGCGGTAGCCCTGCTCTTTGAGGTCGCCGAGCGTCAGGCCGCTGCCGACAGGCGTGTTGTATCGGATCTCCACGCCCATGGAAGCCACCAGATCGATCTCGTACTGCAGGATGCTTTTGTCAAGTCGGTAATCGGGGATGCCCACCCGGAGCATGCCCCCGCCCTTTTCCAGCGCCTCAAACACCGTGACGCCGAAACCCTCCCTGGCAAGCGTATAGGCGCAGTTGAGGCCGGCGGGCCCGGCGCCTATGACGGCGATTTTTTCTTCCCTGGCGGGCCCGACCTTCATCTCCGGCTTTCGGCCCTCGATAATCTCCCTGTCGGCGACAAACCGTTTGAGCGCGGCGATGGAAACGGATTCATCGACCGTGCGGCGCGAACAGCTGCTCTCGCAGTTGTGCAGGCAGATGCGCCCGAGCACCCCGGCAAACGGCGTGGTGCGGCGCACGACCTCGAGGGCCTCCGCATATCTCCCCTCGCCGGTGAGCGCGACGTATCCGTGGGCGTCAAGGCGGGCCGGGCAGTTGTATTTGCAGGGCGAAGTTCCCTTTTTATCGATAACGGCCTTGTTGGGCACGGCCTGCGCGAAAGGCTTGTAGATGGCCTTGCGCTGCCCGATGCCCATGTCGAATTCGCTTTTTACCGATATCGGACAGACGGCGGTACAGTCCCCGCAGCCCTTGCATTTTTCCTCGTCGATAAAGCGCGGGCGCCGCTCGACGGTCGCCGTGAAATTCCCGGCCTTCCCCGCGATATTTACAAGGCGCGCGTAGGTAAACGTCCTGACAAGCGGATGGTTGTAGCAGGCCGTGACTTTCGGGGCAAGGATGCATGCGGAGCAGTCGTTCGTCGGGAAGGTTTTGTCGAGCTGGGACATGCGGCCGCCGATGGAGGGGGATTCCTCGACCAGAAACACGGGGACTCCGCTCTCCGCAAGATCGAGCGAGGCCTGGATCCCGGCGATGCCGCCGCCGAGCACAAGCACCGGTTTTTTCATAGGGGTCACCTCCCGTACTGTTCCATCGCACGGTTGATACTGTCGAGCCTTTCCAGCTGATACTGCGCATCGATATTCTGCACGCGGGCGGCGAATTCCTCCGTGACAATGCCCCTGCTCACCGCCAGGCCGCGCAGCGCGCGGATCACATCCGCAAGCCTCGCATCCTGAGGGCAGTGCGCGACACAGTTATGGCACTGGACGCATTTCCAGAGATCCGCCGAATGCAGCAGCTCGTCTTCAAACCCCAAAAGCACCTTCTGGATGATCCCCCTGGGGTTGAAACCGGCGTCGACCTCCGCGACGGGGCAGCCCGCCGTGCAGGTGCCGCAAAGATAACAGCTCATGACGCGCTGGGCGCCGGGGAGCTTTGCGACCTCGCGCTTGAATCCGGTATTCAGCAGTTTTTCGCTCATACGGTTTCATCCTCCTGCTCTGCGGCCGGCCGGGGCAAAAGCCCGGACTCTCCGGCCAGCTCGGGAACAACTTCCTCCCACCCCACCGACATGATGTGGATGCCGCGGATCCCTTCCACCTGCCGAAGGCGGCAGATCAGCTCGAGCGCGATGGCCTTGCCCTCTGCCGCGGCGTCGCCGGCGGCGCGCATGCGGTCGATATAGCTCTCCGGTATGCGCATTCCCGCGACAAGGCGCGTCATCTCGATGGATTTTACGCTCTTATTCACGACGATGCCCGCCTGAATATAGGCCTTCTCATGAAGGCCGAGCGCTCTCACGCGCGCCATCCACTGCTCGAAGGCTTCCACGTCATAGACAGCCTGGGTCTGTATAAACTGCGCCCCGGCGGCGATTTTTTTCTGCAGCCGCATGAGCTGCAGCTCCGACGGATCGGCAAACGGATTGGCCGTCGCCCCGAGGAAAAAGTGTGGCGGGTGCCTGCATTTGCCGCCCGAAAGAAATACGCCTTCGTTCTGAAGCCGGGCCACCGCCTGCAAAAGCTGTATGGAGTCGATGTCGTAGACGTTCTTCGCCTGCTTGTGGTTGCCCAACGACGGGTGGTCGCCCGACAGGCACAGCAGATTGCGGGCGCCCAGCGCCCACGCGCCCAGCAGGTCGGATTGAAGGGCGATGCGGTTGCGGTCGCGGCAGGTCATCTGGATGACCGGCTCGATGCCCTCCTGACTGGCGAGTATCCCCGCGGCGATGGACGACATGCGCACCACCGCCGCCTGATTATCGGTGATATTGGCCGCGTCCGCCGCTCCGACCAGCATCCGCGCCTTTTTGCGCACCAGCTGCGCGTCGGCCGACATGGGCGGGCCTATCTCGGTCGTCAGAGAAAAATTCCCCTGCTCCAGCACCCTTTGAAGCCTGCTTTTATCAGACAACGCGCTCATCCTCCTTCCCCACGCGGGCATCCGGCAGCGCCAGGGAGCGCGGGCCTCCGTCGCGCGAGGTCGACCAATCCCGCGTCTCGATAATGCCGCTCAGGCGGTCAAGCTGACCGATGGCGCGCAGTCGGTCGTATATCAGCTGCCACCCGCAGTCGATATCCGGGCTCACCTCGCACTTTCCGTTTTGAGAGCCTCCGCAGGGGCCGTTGAAGATCGACTTCGAGCATCTGGAAACCGGGCATATGCCGCCCGTTCTTTCAAGGATGCAGTTTCCGCAGCCCTGGCACATCTCCGTCCAGTATCCAAGCCCGCGGCTTGCGCCCATAAACTTCGTATTGAGCGCCGGCAGAATCGGAAGGCTCCTGTATTTCTCCGCCATAAACTGCACCCCGGCTCCGCAGGCCAGCGAGAGCACGGCGTCGGCTCTAGCTATGACGTCGTTTTCCCCCTCAAAAAATTCATCGTCGCACTGCCGTTTGATATTCACGACGGTATAGGCGCGCTCGGCCCCGCTTTCCCTGTCGCAGAGCGTCAGCAGCCCCTGTATCTCCAGGGCTTCCTTTTCTCCGCCCGCAAGACAGACGGTGACACAGGTGTCGCAGGATGCGATCACGATGTTTTTGAAACTGCCAAGGGAGGCCGCAATATCCCCGATGGGTTTTTGCTCAGCTACGATCATGTCTATCCCCCCTTTAAAGGGCACTGGCGGCGGGTACGTCAAGCAGCCTGTCTATCTCGCGCCGGAGCGGGCCGGCCATCGAGGCGCTGGCGTTGCAGAAGGCGACGGTTTGGGCAAGCCCCATGCGCGCCATATCCTGTATGAGCCGCTTGGCATGCACGCATCCCCTTATATTGCCGTCAAAATGATGACAGGCGTCCTCCATGCAGGCGGCCACCAGCACGGCGTCAAAATCCCCGCGCGAAGAGGTGATCTGCCTGCCGGTCACACTGCCGCAGCAGGGCACCGACTCGATGCACACGTCGTAATCCTGCGGCCTGCCGTCAAACACCGCCATCGCGGCGTGATAAGCCGAGTGCTCGCAGGCGATTATTTTGAGCGCCCCGCGCCCGACACCCGATTTCGCGGCCGGGCTCTCAAGCAGCTCAATGGCATTTGCGGGGCATATCGCCGCGCAGATGCCGCAGGCGTCGCAGGCCGTTTCGCGCACAAGCATAGCCGGAGCGGCGGTATCCGGTGCCAGCGCGGCATGCGGGAAGGCCCTGTAGCAGGTGTAACAAAAAGCACATTTGACCGGGTCGACATGCGCATGAGCCGCCTTCACCTGCGCGGCCGGGCGCGCCAGTGCCCGCGCCGCGTCTTCGATCGCGCCCATGGGCAGCAGCGACGTGTCAATGAAGGAAACGCCTCTGCGGCTGGTAAACGCGGGGTAAAGCCAGTAGCGGCCCGCCGTGTCGCACCCTGCCGACGGCCTGAGCCGAAGCTTCTGCGCAAAAGCGGCAAGCTCCGGCGCAATACCCGCACCGGCGTCGATCACCCAGTCGGTATCGACACGGGTATCGGTCACGCCGTCGGAAGAGCGCACGGAATACCTGCCGTCTTCACGGGAGATTTCGATCGTCCGGCAGCGGATAACGGCCACCCCCGCCTGACGCGCCTCGCGGTACAGCCGCTCGGCATCCGCATCGGAGGTGCGCACGTCTTTGGCAAAAAGCACGGCCGGGCGTCTGCGGCGCACGGCCTCGAGCGCCCTGCGCAGGGCAATGCCCGTCAGGCAGGCGGGGGCCTGCCCCGAGGCGCCCGCCACGATGACGAGCGGCCGGTCGAAGTGCTGCCTGTCTAACCTCGCTGAAAACTTCTCATCGTCGGAGAGCAGGGGGTCGGTATTCACGCCGCCGGCGAGCACGATGCGCTCCGCGCTGCGCGGCTGCCCGCCGAGCCTGTATGTAAACGCCCCGCACTCCCCGTCAACGGCGCTCAGTATCTCAGGGTCGTCAACTGCCGTAACATCCGCGCCCGCCGCGATAAGAGCCGCCGAAAAACGCGCCTTTAAATCTTTCTGCGCCGCAAGCAGGATCTTCATGCGCTCGCCACCCCTTTCAGGCTGCCGCAGAGCCGGGCCGCTACCCCCAGCGCGTCGGCGTAGGCCTCCTCGATGCGGCCAGGCCCTTTGGCGCAACCCGCAATATAAACGCCCGTCCTGTCGCCCGGAAGTACCTCCGTTAAAAAGCCGTCCTGATCCGTGCCGAGGCCGAAAAGCTCGCCCAGCCATTCATTGTCCTTGCCCGGCGCGATCCCGCAGGAAAGCACGACGCAGTCATATTCGCTCTGACGGATGCCGTCATGCTCAAACCGGACGACCACCTTGCCGCCGGAGCCTACCACCTTTTCCGGCCTGCCGCGCAGGATGTTGATGCCGTCTGCGGCAAGCTCGTCTTCCGAGCAGCCGCGCCCGATCCTTTGGATATCCATAAAATACATATCCACGCGGCAGCCCGGATACAACATCTTCACAAGCCTCGCGCTGCGGGCGGCGTACGCGCAGCACACGCGGGAACAGTACAAAGCCTTCTGCAGCTTGTCGCGCGAGCCGTAGCACTGCAGGAAGGCGATACTCCCGGGCTCGCGGGCAAAGATACCGGGCGCCCTGTCGCGTATCATCGTCTCAAGCTGCGCGCCGGTCAGAACATGCCCGCCGGAAAGCTCGACATGGGTGCCGCTCTCAACGCCTGCGTCGGTGTAGCCCGTGGCGACCACGATCTTTTTCGCCCCTACAACGCCGCTCTTCCCACCGAAGGAGACGGTTACCTCAAAGCCGCCGTCGCCGCCCCTGCAGTCGAGGAGCCACGCCCCGCAGCAAACGGTGATCCGGCTGTCGGAGGCGGTCTTTTCCCACAGGCCGGCCGACAGGCAGACTCCGCAGTTGCTGCAGGCATCGGTCGCCTTGCAGCCCAGCTTCGCGACCTTGCCGCCGAGCTGCGGCTCCTTTTCAACGAGTATAACCTGCAGCCCCTCGCAGGCGAGAGCTCCGGCGCATACGCACCCCGCGATTCCTCCGCCAATGATCATTGTGTCATACATCATTTCATTCACCCGCCGACGTTTTCATGCGATTTCTCCCTGAAAGAACATCTGCGCAGGATTGCACGCCCCGTCAAAGGAAAGGCTCATGTGAATTTTTCGTAAAGCAAAGCTGGGCATCCGCACTGTGATACCCTGACGGTGAAATTATGGGAGGATTTGCGATTGGCCGGTGGCCGTTACCGCATTTCGGCCGCCCGCACCACATTTTCCGCAAGAATACTCGAGGTGACGGCCCCGACCCCGCCCGGCACCGGCGTGAGCGCCGCTACGATATCTTCGACGCCCGCCCGGTCGACATCGCCGCACAAGTTGCCGCCCTCATCCAGATTGATCCCCACGTCGATGACCGTCTGGCCCGGGGAGACAAACCCGGCGCCGATCATTTTCGCCTTGCCCGCCGCCGCAATGAGAATCTCAGCCCCGCGGCAGACCCCGGCAAGATCGACGGTGCGCGTGTGGCAGATCGTTACGGTGGCATGCCTTTTGAGAAGCATCATGGCAAGCGGCTTGCCGACCACCATGCTGCGCCCGACAAGCGTCACCCTTTTGCCCTTGAGTTCGACTCCGTAATAATCAAGGATCTCCATGACCGCCTGCGGCGTGCAGGGCGGGTAGCCGGTATCGTCGCCTTCAAACACCTTCGCGACATTCTCCGGGGTCAGGCAATCCATATCCTTTCGCGGGTCAAGCACATGCTTGATAATACCCTCATCAAGCTGCGGCGGCAACGGGCGGAAGATCAGCACACCGTGTATTTCATGATCCGCATTGATCTTCTTGATCACCTCTATAAAATCCTGCTGCGCAATCGCGGCAGCAAGCTCGAGAACCCTGCACTCGATGCCGACGGCGGCAAAACGTTTGAGCACCCCGCGCTCATATGCCAGGTCATCCGGCCGCGCGCCCACGCGCACGATGCACATCCCCGGCTTTATCCCCGACGCGGCAAGCTTCGCCACGCGTGCCGACAGCGCCTCATTGAGCGCCGCGGCTACAGGCGCTCCCTTTAAAAGCTCGGCCATATCTTTAGCTCCTCCTTTAATTTGGGCCTTCAGCCTCTCAGGCCGCCGGCTACGGCGTCAAAGGCCCTGTCCGCACGCCCGACCCACTCGGCAAGCATGGAATCCGCCAGCGCGTTGACCCTGCCGGCGTATGCCCTGTCCTTCATAAGCCGGGTGTTGATAAATACGTTGAGGCTCGCTCCCACAAGCGCCGCGCGGCAAAACGCCGCCCCCACGCCGACGTCGCTGACGGCGATTCGCGAGCTCTTGACTGCCAGCTCTTCATGCAGCTCGATGGCCTCGCAGGCCTTGCGCATGATCCGGCAGGGGACGTCGCAGGCATCCCGCAGGCATTTTTCCATCACTTCATCCCGGCCGGGCGCATCCTTCGGCATCCCGTAGGCCTTCGACAGCGGCTCAAACACCTCGGCGTCCGCCTGAACCAGCGCGGCCAGATCACCGCGCAGCTTCTCAGTCTTCTCAATGATCGCGGCGATATCTTCCTGCACATCCGCATATTTCTTTTTGCCCAGCGTCAGATTGCAGACCATGGAGCCCAGCGCCGCCCCGAGCGCGCCGCAAAGGGCGGAGGCTCCGCCGCCGCCGGGCACGACACTGCCGGACGCCAACGCGTCGAGAAATTCGCCGCAGCTTTTATCTGTTATCATAAATACCTCCGGTAAGTTTATTATCCTGTTATTTTATATATGTACACAAAAGCGCTTGTCTATTCCTGCCGATTTGCGGCAGGCAGCGGCGCAGTCCGCTGGATAAGCCGTTTAATACTCATTGTATAAAGGCGTGAAACACCTTTTCGCTCCGCGCAGGGCGGCATTGAAAAGCGGGTATTAAAACAGCCCCGAAATTTTCCCGCTGGAATCAACGTCGATTTTCTCGGCGGCAGGCACCTTCGGCAGGCCGGGCATGGTCATGATATCCCCTGTGAGCGCCACGATGAAGCCCGCCCCGGCGGAAACCTTCACATTCTTGACCGTCACCCGGAAGCCCTCGGGCCGCCCGAGCTTCTTTGCGTCGTCCGAGAACGAATACTGTGTTTTTGCCATGCAGATGGGCAGATTTCCAAACCCAAGCTCCTGCAGCTGGTCAATCTCCTTTTGCGCCGCGGAGGCATAATCCACGCCGTCTCCGCCGTAGATTTCGCAGACGATCTTTTCGATTTTTTCTTTGATCGGCAGCTCCGTATCATAAATATAGCGGAAGTTGTTTTCGGCGCTCTCGCTCAGGCGGATCACCTCTTTGGCAAGCGCTATGCCGCCCTCTCCGCCTTTGCCCCATACCTCGGACAAGGCCACATTCGCGCCGTATTCCCTGCACTTCTGCTCAATCAGGCTCAGCTCGGCTTCGGTATCCGTCGGGAACCGGTTGATGGCGACCACCGCCGGCAGCCCGAATTTCACCGTGATATTTTCAATATGCTTAAGCAGATTCGGAAGCCCCTTCTCGAGCGCGGCCAGGTTTTCATGGCCGAGCTCGGTCTTCGGAACCCCGCCGTGCATTTTCAAAGCCCTTACGGTGGCGACGACGACGACGGCGGAGGGCCGCAGCCCCGCGAGGCGGCACTTGATATCGAGGAATTTCTCCGCGCCGAGATCCGCGCCGAAGCCCGCCTCGGTCACGACGTAATCCGCGAGCTTGAGGGCCATGGTCGTGGCCATGATGCTGTTGCAGCCGTGGGCGATATTCGCGAACGGCCCGCCGTGCACAAACGCGGGTGTATGCTCGAGGGTCTGCACCAGGTTGGGCTTGAGCGCGTCCTTGAGCAGCGCGGCCATCGCTCCCTGCGCGTTGAGCTGCCTGGCTGTGACAGGCTGGTTATCCCTCGTATAGCCGACGATAACGCTGCCGAGCTTCTGCTTGAGATCGTCGATGTTCCTCGACAGGCAGAGAATCGCCATGATCTCGGAAGCGACCGTGATATCGTACCCATCCTCGCGCGGCATGCCGTTGGCCTTGCCGTTGAGGCCGTCCACGATAAACCGCAGCTGTCTGTCGTTCATATCCACACACCGCTTCCAGGTGATCCGGCGCGGGTCGATCCCCAGCGCGTTGCCCTGAAAGATGTGGTTGTCGATCATTGCCGCAAGCAGATTGTTCGCCGCTCCGATCGCGTGAAAATCCCCGGTGAAATGAAGGTTGATATCCTCCATCGGCACCACCTGGGCATATCCGCCGCCGGCGGCTCCGCCCTTGATGCCGAAAACCGGCCCGAGCGACGGCTCCCTGAGCGCGATCATGACCTTATTCCCAAGCTTATTCAGCGCGTCGCCGAGCCCTATCGTCGTCGTCGTCTTCCCCTCGCCCGCCGGCGTCGGTGTAATCGCGGTGACGAGGATCAGCCTTCCGTCTTTTTTCTCTTTAAAATCTTGAAGCAGATTGTAGTTCACCTTTGCCTTGTAATTGCCGTACAGCTCAAGATTCTTCTTCTCAATGCCGATTTTTTCCGCGATCTTCTCAATCGGCAGCATTTCCGTGCTTTGGGCGATTTCAATGTCACTTTTGAAACTCATGGCGATTCTCCTTTATGTTTAGTCAATCATGCCGAAATCCGTCCGCGGGGCCGGCCCCCGTTTTATATCAGTCAGAATAAATGATGCTTATATAATTCTGACTGATATAGGAACGGGCTAAGCGCCATAGCGCGTGCGATTTTCCGCTTCGCGGAACGCACATGCGCAATATATAACACAATAGTCTGATCTTTTAAAAGATAGTTCAAATATTTGTTGTGTTATATATCTCTTGACGTGACGAGCACCTTTTCCTCCGTTTTCTCTTCCCCGCCGGCATCGGAGCCCGGCTTCGCCTTGCCCTTATGCAGGTAAACGAGCCAATAGACCATCCCCACAAACAGCCCGCCGCCGATGATGTTGCCGAGCGTCACGGGAATGAGGTTTTTCGTCAGGAACGTCCCCCAGTTGAGCGCGTCAATTTTGCTCTGCGACACGCCGAGCGAAACGGCGGCCGTCACCCAGGCGGGGTTGGCCTTGGCCAGTATCCCGGCGGGGATATAGTACATGTTGGCGATGCTGTGCTCAAAGCCGGACGTCACAAAAAGCCAGATCGGGAAAAAGATCGCCAGCAGCTTGCCCGCGATATCCTTCGCACCCGCCGACATCCAGATGGCCGCGCAAACGAGCCAGTTGCACAGGATGCCCATAAAAAAAGCGTTGCCGAACGTCATGTTTGTCTTGCCGGCCGCAATCTTGATCGTGAACCCGCCCAGAAGGCCCTTTGAAAAATCAAGCTGCCCGGAATACCGTATAAAAAGCACGATGATCATGGCGCCCACAAAATTCCCCAGATAGACAAAAAGCCAGTTCCGAAGCATTTTGAGCCAGCCCCTGCCGCGTTCGCTGCAGGAGAGCACCATCAGGCAATTCCCCGTGAAAAGCTCCGCGCCCGCTATCACCACCATCATCAGGCCCGCTGTAAAGATCGCCCCCCCAAGCGCCTTGGAAAGGCCGACCGAGCTGATGGTATGAATGGCAACATTGGAGCCTTCGGCCGCGAGGGCTATAAACGCGCCGCCGAGGATCCCAAGGATAAACTGCTTGAGCACCGACAGCTCCGCCTTTTTCCGCCCGGTCTCAATAAAGCTTTCCGCTATTTCCGCGGGGCTTAAAAACGACTTCTCCATTCTTTTAACCTCCATAACGATTAATTGTACCCCCAATTGGCTCCTGCCGTCAATAACTTCAATGCCGCCGCATCACGAAATCAAAAGGGGGGAGCGCCGTTTCGTCCGGGAGCGAAGCGGATCTGCCGCCGGGCCCGGCTCGCCGCTCATCGTAATATTCGCCGGGGCATCCTATCGAAGCCGGTAAAAAACCGGCGGAATACTCCATTTAAAACACGGCAACCGTTCAAACAGCCCCTGGGGTTCGGGGCAGCAACGCCCCCGAACCCCAGCAAGGCTATTCACTCATGGTTTTGCGCCGCTTTCTCACAGCCGCCGTTTTTCACTCCAGCCTGGCCGCAAGTCTTTGCCCGCGGCATCACTGCGCGGCTTTGACAGGCCCTATTCTTCCCAAACGGTAGGCCTTGTTATACCGGCGCATGAATTTATCCTGGCAAAGAAGCGCCTCAGCGGCCAGAATGGTCGCATAAGCATCCCTGTTCGTCGGGTCGATGATCGCGGAATCCATGCCCGCGGACAGCGCAAGAGTCAGGAAATTCAGGTTGATTGCCTTTCTGTACGGCGCCCCGTATGAAATGTTCGAGAGCCCTGAAGTCGTTTTGACGGTCGGATATTCCTTCTTGATCTGGCGTAAGGCCTCCATAAAGCTCAGCATGGAGTCATTGACCGCGGAAAGCGCCAGCACCAGCGGGTCGATAAACATGCGCTCCGGCCCGATGCCGTATTCGGCGGCTTTCCCGATGAGCCGCTGCGCGATCTCGAGCTTCCGCTGCGCGGTCGAAGAAATCCCTTTGCCGTCGCAGGTCAGCGCTATTACCTTCCAGTCGTTTCCCTTCATGAGCGGGAATATGACCTCACACTTGTCGCCTTCACCGGATACGGAGTTGATGATGCCGTTTTGTCTGACGCGCGGGAGCACCTGGCGGAGGATAAGCGCATTCGGGCTGTCGACGCAGAGCGGGATATCCACGGTGTCCTGCACGAGATCAATCAGCCAGCAAAGCGCGTCAAGCTCCTTGTCCGGGCTGGTGCCCGCGCACACATCGAGATAATCGGCCCCCGCCTCCGCCTGACGCTTCGCCAACCCGCGGATAAATTCGGCGTCACGCCTTTCAATCGCCTGGCCGACGGATGGAATCGATCCGTTGATTTTTTCCCCGATGATTATCATTCGGCTGATCTCCTTTTAGGTTGAACGGGTTGAGGTATTACGCCAGCATTAATGTGAAAATCAACCCCATAAAATACTCCATGCGGATGTTGTCGTCGTCGGGCAGGAAAGTCAACAAACCTAAAACCGCATTAAACCCCTCGGGGTATTTGGTAATGTCAATTTTGTTATCCATACGATCCCTCCTCATTTTTCAGCGATACTCGCGAACAAAATCGCATACCGCTTTGAGATTTTCCGGGTTTGTGTCGTTTCTGTAGGAAATCATCTTATCCTGGCTGAGTATGAAACCTTCGCCTCCGAGCTCGTCGATCAGATGCTTGGCATAAGAGACGCACTGCTCCTTCGTGCCTCCGCCAAGCAGGCTAGCGTGCATCCCGCCGACGGCGCAGCAGTTGGGCAGCTCCTTTTTGAATTCAAAAATATCGTCCTGCTCCACATGGAACGCAAAATGGCCCTTGGGCAGATCTTTGAAGTAACTCCAGAACCGTTTGGTGCTTCCTTCGGAGAATATGTAGCAGGTCTTGTCGGCGGCGACGACGGCGTCGAGCATCCTCTTGAATGACGGCCAGTAAAAGGCCTCCCACTGCTTGATGCTGAGGATCGTATGCCCCAGCATTAAGCCGATGAAATCGACGGAGGCATTTGCCCTCCTCGTGCTGGTTTTCAGCTGCTCAAGCGCGGGATACAGCTGCATCTCATCCAGCAGATCACACGCCGCCTTAAACTTGTCGGGGATCCTCCGCATGTCGCTGGCGGTTCCCTTGATCCCGCGGTAGAAATTGAAAAGCTGCTCATAACCGGGTATCGTCGACTGAGTTGACAACATCCCTGCCGGCGTACCGCATTCCGTGTTGAGCCTCGAAACGATATTCTGGGTGCATTTCGCGTAGCCGTTGAAACGGTTGAAGACCTCGCCGAACTGTTCGAGCGTCAGGTCGCTGTTGAAGCGGTTGGCCTTATTGGGCAGCACGACTTCCCATAAAAACCTGGGATAGTCTTTCAGGAACAAATCGTAATCATCCGGGCTCATAAAGGATACGTCCCTGATATTCATGATCTCTTTTTCATCGTCGACTTCGTAGGAGGATTGGCCGATGGGCTCGATTACCTGCATCGGGTCGCGCACTCCGTCATCCACCAGCATGTCAAAGCCATATTTCTTCTGGAATTTGATCGTGGAATCCTCTAGCTTATCCCAATCATACAGCGCTTCGCTGAGCTTGTAACCGGAATCCAGTATCTTCCACGTCCAGTAGTTGGCAAAATGAGGCGTCCTGTCGGGCTTTTTTTTCATCCGGATAGCGTCTTCGATAATCTGCTGCCGGTATGCCAGCAGTTCTTCGTTATTCATAATCTTCCTCCTTCCGTTCAGTTCAGCCAGCTACGGCATATCTCAACACCCTTTGCCGCGTTGAGCGACCAGGCATCTGCTCCCACATAGCTGCAATACTCGCCGGTAACGGGCGCCCCGCCGATCAGGATCTTGACATCATCCCGCAAGCCCGCCTTCTTGAATGCTTCCACCGTTGCCTTCATCGAATCGATCGCAAGCGTCAGGACTCCGCTCAGCCCTATAACCTTGACCCCCTGCTCCTTTGCGGCCTTCACAATGGCCTCCGGGGCAACGTCGATCCCGAGATCGACCACTTCGACCCCTCCGGCTTCCAGCATAGCCTTCACGATGTTTTTACCGATGTCATGCATGTCGCCCTGTACGGTGCACAGCAGCATCTTACCGACGTTTCCTCCGGCGCTTGCAACAATTGCCGGTTTAATGATATCCATTGCCTGGGTCATCAATTCGCCTGCAAAGATCAGATCGGCAACAAAATACTCCCCTGATTCGAAGAGGTCTCCCACTGTGTTCATGCCTTCCTGACAGGCTGCCAGTGCCTGGTCCGCGCCCTCACCACCTTCTGCCATCAGTTTCTCCAACAGTGCGACTACGGTGTCGTTGTCAAGCTCTCCCATCGCTGTCTTGAGTCTTTCGAAATCGATCATGCCAACGCCTCCTTAATTGTATTGTCTTGTATTTACAAGTTAAATTATATGGATTACCGATTGCATTGTCAATATAATCAGAAAAACTTTTCCGCCTGCGGTCTTTCACCCGCACTGACCGCATTGGAAGACACCGGCTGCATTAACCTTTGCCCGAAAATATGCGCCTCCGAGACGGCTTCGCCCGGGCCTATCGTGATAAATTCATCATCCCAGGGGCCTGTAAGCAGCTTCTTGATGTACCTGAGCGTCCCGGGGATCACACGGCGGCTCAACCGGAGGGCTTCCGCAATCACCTCGGTTCTTTCAAAAAATTCTTCGAGATCAAAGGCACCCGTCTCAATGATGCCGAGACTCGTATAGTGCGCGAGCATCATTTCAAAGACCCTGTCCGCCTTTTCCTTCCCATAGCGCGTGACGCATTGCTGATACTCAACCCATATGTTCTTCTCGAAATCCAGCCAGCCCTTTGTCAGATAATACGTGCACTCATTCTCCGAAATTTGCCTGCGCCTCTCGCGGGAGCCGAGCAGAAGGGTGATGCAGTCATCCGCCCTTGGGATAATCAGCTGAAAGGACGGGGGCCTCAATCCAATCACGGAATTGCCGCAGTAGCCGAAAGCCAGAAGCGCCGTATCAATATTTGAAAGATGATCGAGCTCCTGCTGAAGGCGCTTGCGCAGGGAATCCGGCTGGATGTGCAGACCCGAGTCTATCCACAGGATAGGGTAGCTGCAGCCCGTTTCCTTCACAGCCATGGTCAGCTCGTCGGCGATTGTTCTGCAGGCTATGATGAGCGTGTCCATTGTGAACCCTCCTTATAAGGAATATGCGCCTTTTCCCGAATTCATACCCTAAAAAAGCTCAAACCCCGTCCTATTTTCAAAACGAGAATGGAACAAGGGTTTTTCGCACCGGCACACGGCTTCCTCCGTGACTGCTACCTGCCGGATAAACCGCGTGACAATCTATTGTGTGGCTGCCGCCACACAATAGATGAATATCAGGGCCTCCTATTTTCTTTTACCGACAAATGAATACCCCGAATGCGCCCTGAGCCTGCCATAGGCTTTGCGCATATACATCTTTTCGAAACCGACCTTTATTCCATAATGATTGATGATATAACGATAGGTCACCAGCAGCGGCTCCTCCTGCCGGCACGAGAGGGCGACCGACAGATTGGCGGAAGCGACTTCGAACCCGATCTCCATGTCTGTCTGAATGGCGAACGGAGAGGACTTCGCGGCGACAATTTCCGGGAAGTCGGCGTATTGTATTTCGGTTTCCACCAAAGGATCCCCGCGGTTATACGGGATATATTTTTCATCGCAGGCGACGGGGATATCGTCATTGAGGACAATCCTGCGAATTAAAACGACCTTCTGCCCTTCTTTGAGCGACAGCGCGTTTTTTACCTCGTCCGTCGGCTTTACGACCGTCACTTTTTGAATCTTGGATTTAAAAGCCGGATTGTGCTCCTCGAAATACATCGTATATTTATTGTGCTCCGGAGTCTGCACAAAGTATCCTTTTCCATGCCAGGCGGCGATTAACCCTTCGTTTTCCAGAATGCCGAGACTCTTCCGCGTCGTGACGCGACTTGAATTGAAGCTGGACGCCAATTCGTTTTCAGACGGCATCAGATCCCCCGGATTGAATTTCCCCTCAAATATGCCTTTTCGCAGCTCGTTTGCTATTTTGAAATAAACAGGCTCTCCCATTTGATTCACCTTTACGACGTTTTTAGCAGGAAGTTTTTGCACACAGCCACCCCTTCAAGAGGGTCAGGGGAATACGCATCCGCGCCGATTTCACGGCTCAGCTCCTCCGACATGCACATGCCCCCGACGATAACTTTCACCCTGTCGCGCAGATTCGCGTCTGAAAGCGCCTGGATGGTACGCGCCATTGCGGAAACCGCAACCGTCATGACCCCGCTGATCGCGATAATATCCGGCTGCAGCCGTGTTGACTCTGAAACAAAGGTTTTAGGCGGTACGTCCGTGCCTAAATCATATACGTCAAAGCCGTTCGCGGATAACACGCTTTTTAAAAGATCCTTGCCGATATCGTGCACGTCTCCCTCAGCGGTTCCGACGAGAACCCTGCCGGCAACCCGTTCCCCCAGCTTTGGGACATACCGCATCCGGGGAAGCTCCAGCACATTTTTATAGATCATGCCGGAAACGATCAGGTCGGCGATAAAATATTCGCCTGTTTCATAGAGCGCACCCACACGTTTCATGCCCTCATTCAGAAGACTCTGAATGCAGAAGCGGTCTACACCATTCTCAAGCAGCGTTTTCACACAGATGATTACCTGAGTTTCGTCCAGCTCCCCCAAAGCCCTGATCAGCTGATCCGTTACCTTCTCAATCATTTCATTTTCCATCTGCTCACTACTTTCTCCCCGAATCACAAGTATATCACAGAAACAATACGGTTGTAAATACAAGCATAGATAACTTTGACAAATCTTTGCCGTTTGCGCGGGAATCGGCGCCGACTAAAATCGCATGCCCAAGGCAAACTTCATGTTAAATTGTTTATGCGACCCCAGCTCGATATACTGAACCTTTGAAGCGATCTCATCCGCGCGGCGATATTCGCTGCGCGAGAGCAGGGCCATTCTCGAGCCCGTGCCCGCGGCGTTCCCGACCGCCCTGA
>JARLHS010000017.1 GCA_031292115.1 Clostridia bacterium
ACCGACAACGGCGAATCGCCGCTCGCAAAGATGGAGGGGTGGGTCAACACCACCTGCCCGCAATGCGGCGGCCCCGCGCGGCGCGAAACCGATACGATGCCGCAGTGGGCCGGCTCTTCATGGTACTTTTTGCGCTACTGCGACCCGTACAACGACAGCGAGCTTGCCTCGCCCGAGGCGCTGCGCTACTGGTTGCCCGTCGACTGGTATAACGGCGGCATGGAGCACACCACGCTCCACCTGCTCTACTCACGCTTCTGGCACAAGGCGCTTTACGACATGGGCATTGTGCCGACGCCCGAGCCCTACCAAAAGAGGACAAGCCACGGCATGATCCTCGGCGAGAACGGCGAGAAGATGTCGAAATCGCGCGGAAATGTTGTCAACCCCGATGAGATCGTCCGAGACTATGGAGCGGATACGCTGCGCCTTTATGAAATGTTCATCGGCGATTTTGAAAAAGCCGCCCCGTGGTCATCCGCGAGTATCAAAGGCTGCGGGCGTTTCCTCGATCGCATCTGGGCGCTGCAGGAAAATGTTCGCGACGGCGAAGGCTACCGCCCGGCGCTCGAGGCCTCGTTCCACAAATGCATCAAAAAGGTGGGCGAGGATATCGAGGCCCTCAAATTCAACACGGCAATCGCCGCGATGATGTCGCTGCTCAACGAGCTGTGCGACGCGTCCGGCACGGAGCGCGGCTCGGTCACGCGCGGAGAATACCGCACGCTGCTGTTGCTGCTCAATCCGTTCGCGCCCCACATCACCGAGGAGCTCTGGCAGCGCAAGGGCTTCGGCGGCATACTCGCATTGCAGCAGTGGCCGAAGTATGACGAAGCCAAATGCCGCGACAGCGTGGTCGAGATCGCCGTGCAGATCAACGGCAGGCTCCGCGGCACCGCGAGCATTGCGGCGCAGGCCGCACAGGAGGAAGCGCGCGAGGCCGTGATGGCGGATGAAAAACTGCGCGCGCTGCTGGAAGGCAAAGAGATTCGCAAATTGATCTTTGTGCCGGGCAAACTGATCAATTTTGTGGTAAAATAGGGAATTCATCATCTTATATACTCAGGCGGGGCAAAAGCGGGTAAAATAATCGCTGTGCCCCTACTTGACAGATAAAGTCAGAACAGTGTATAATATAGAATACACGATTTTTATCAGATCAACCCCGCTTGGCAAGACGGAGGGAGGGAATACCAGTGGCCGAAATACGCATCAAAGATAACGAAACCCTCGACAGTGCTCTGAAAAGGTTTAAGAGGCAGTGCGCCCGTGCGGGCGTGCTCGCAGAAGTCCGCAAACGCGAGCACTACGAGAAGCCCTCTGTCAAACGCAAGAAGAAGTCAGAAGCAGCACGCAAGCGTAAGCACTGAGTGCTTTTAACATCAAGAGCGGCGCCCCATCGTTGCGCAGCCGGAGAGATCCGGTCTGCAAGATGATGGGGCGCCGTGCTTGTTTGCCGCATTAAGGAATGGCTTTAGTATGATACGAATTCCGATTGGATTCCAAACGATCGTCTGTAGAATACCTTTCAAAAACATGCCGGAGCCCTGCTTTTGGGCGACCGCACATTTTTTAAAGGTATTTTTTTAAATTGAAATTCGTATTTTGCTGCGGAAGGGACAAAAGAGGCTCTTTGAAATAACAGCGCGCCGGAAACCGCACGGCGGCAGCTTTTGAGCCCACATTAAATAAAGCCCCCTGAAACGATGTCTTAACTTGCAGCAAACGCGAGGCGTCCATTTGCCCGCGCCGCATTACTGCACATTGAAATATTTGCTGAAAAGAGCCGTCGCGTCGGAGCCGTAGTCATAGACGCTGACTGTCCCCTGCACGGTGGGTGTGTACTGCGGTTTGACCGTTGCGATATAGTTGCCGCCCTTCGCCTCAATGGATTTGATGAGGCCGGCACGTGACGACAGGTCGCTGACCTGGAAGGCGGTCTGCACATTTGAAAGCACATCGCCGTAAAATGCCTGGGCGTTGCTGATATACACGCCGCTCAGCCGGTCTTTGACAAAGGCCTTGATGAAATCGGTCTGCAAATCGTATTTCTGAAGCGTGCCTCCGCTGTAGGAAGTCGACCCGAGCAGTGTTTCGACGGCGTTTCCGTTCAAATGCTGGCTGCCCTTTTCAACGGAAAGTACGCGCTGGTCGTTGGTGACATAGCTGATTGAATACGGAACGCTGTAATTGAGCCCGCCGAGGTCGTCCATGATCTTTGAAAGCTTTGAGAAGGGCACGCCACAGGTATAATCCAGATGGATAGACGTCTTCTGGCTGAATGCCGACGCCAGCGCAGAGATGCCGCCGCTCGCGTAGACACTGCCCAGCGTGCTCTGTACGCTGTTGTAAGAGACGGTGAGCTCAATGGGCACCGACATGACGGCCATGCGCGAATTCGCCTCATCGAGCCGGAAAAGCGTGATCGCCGCGGGCTGACCCGAGGTGGGGCTCGATGCGACGGCTGTGCTGTCGTCGTAATTGACAACCAGCATGTTAAAGCTGCCCGCGTTGACGGCCGGCACGGTGGAGGAAGCGCTCACCTGTGCGGCAGAGGAAATCGTCTGCACGGAGGCTGTGGAAGCCCCGGAAGACGAAGAGGAAGCCTGCGAGTGCATCATGTAGAGCACCACGCCGGCAAACACCGCGCAGACCGCCATACAGCAGCCGAAGGTAATTAAAAAATACTTGAGGCCTACATGTCTGGTAAAGAATCTCGGTCTTTTCGGCTTTTTGTTTCCAGATGACGGTCGCTGTTTTGCGGCGGAATCATTCTGTCTTTTTGCCACCTCAATACCTCCTGTTTCAAAGCCCAAATGGAGCCGTTCCTGAAATTGAAAACGGGATATAACAAAAGCCGCCGCATGCGCTTTGTTATATCCCTTATGGTGGGGGGAGGTGGATTCGGACCACCGAAGTCGTCAGACAACAGATTTACAGTCTGCCCCCTTTGGCCGCTCGGGAATCCCCCCGTCTTATATGGAGCTGGTGGACGGATTCGAACCCCCGACCTGCTGATTACAAATCAGCTGCTCTACCGGCTGAGCTACACCAGCGGATGCCGCCGCTTCAAACGCGATTTTTTAACGCCAACACATGATATCATATTGTACCGTGCCTTGTCAAGAGCAATGTTAAAAGCATTGCTTTTAAAAACTCAGGATTGCTGTTTCCGTGCCGCACAAAGGGCAAAAAACGACAGTTTCCGGCAGCCATGCGCCAAAATCAAGTTGCCTGCAAAGCCAGACGGAAAGCCTGCCGCATCCTCTCAATACGATTATCCGATAGGCTGCCGCTCTGCGGCAGGCCGCGCAATTTTCGCCCTGCAAAGACGCCTTACGTTTTTGCGCCCCGCCTTCGGCAGGGATGGAAACGGGGACTAATCACTGTTTCCATCAAAGATGAGTATTATAGCTGAGGCCTCGCGACTTCGCTGCCTGAGACATAGCGGGCGACAATATTTCGGTCGTCTCCACGGAAGATAAAGCGCTCGACCCTTTCCCACAGCGTTCTGTCGGTAAAATCATACAGGTTTCCGTCATCGATCACGAGCGCATCAAACTCATAGCCTTCTTCGAAGCTGCCCACCTTCCCGAATACGCTTCCTCCGCCTTTTGTCGCGAGATAAAGAGCCTCACGCGTCGTAACCGACTCCTCCTGCGGATTGATCATCCAGCGCATCTTTGACCCCTGGATGGCCGCGACCATGGTACTCATCATATTCAGCGTGTGCCCCGCGGAAATATCGCTTCCCAGCCCGACCCGGATGCCCATATTCAGGTACTTCCTCAGCGGCATGACGCCGCTTGAAAGATTGAGGTTGGAATGCGGGCAATGTGCGACGTAAACGCCGCAATCCCTAAGCAGCTCGGCCTCGTGCCCGGTCGTATGGATACAGTGCGCCATAATGGTTGTTTTTTGCCCGAGCAACCCGTATTCCCGGTAAACGCTGGCGTAGTCCGGGGCCTCGGGGTGCAGCCTGTGCACCTCCTGAACCTCGGTGCGGTTTTCGCACAGATGCGATGTGACCGGCAGGTCGTATTCCTGCGCCAGATGCCCGATAAACTCCATGATCTCCGGCGTGCATCCGGGCACATAGGTCGGCGACAGGATATGCCTTACCAGCCCCTTCTGATCCTTGTACGTATCGGCAAGCATTAAAAGATCCTGCTTTGCATTTTCCGTCGTCTCGTCCGCCACACCTGTCGGGCTGCGGTCACACACCGATTTCCCGATATAGGCGGAAAGACCCGATTTCATGAACATTTGAAAAAGCAGGTCGTTGGTCTGCCTGTAGTATGTACCCAAAACCACACTGCGCGTGATGCCGTTGAGCCACAGGTCGCTGATCAGCTTCGCATAGCACCTGTGCGCGAATCCCAGCGCGTTCATGCTCTGCTCCACTTGATAGGCATATTTCCCGATCCAATCGATCAGCTCGCAGTCGTATCCGATGCCCATATTCGGGAGCTGGCCTGCATGCAGATGGATATCGCAAAAGCCGGGGATGATGATCTTATCACCGTAATCGGTCACAGGCGCACCCTCGTAAGCGGACGGAATCCGATCAAAAACGCCTTTCACCCTCCCGTCTTCCACAGCAACAATCCCATGTTCATTCGCTGCAACGGCGCCGCAGGCCGGCGTATAAATGATATTCCCACAATAAAGATGCACCACAAACATCATCTGCCCTTCTCATTTGCTGCGATAGCGGCTTACGCTATTATACCACAGACATACGCATAAAGCATATGTCTGTGCCCACCTGTATCGGCAGGGCGATCTTCCTCTGCGGCAACCTGTCCCAAGCGAAAAACAACACGGCGGACGGCACATATCAAGCAAGATATATGCTGTCCGTCGCCAGGCAGGGGCCCGGCCGGGCCCCTAAGAGTGGCGCCTTTGCTCCAGGCCGGCGATAAAATCGCCGATGGTCAGGTTGTTCCCGCCAAGGCCCAGCTTCAGGCTCAGGCTGCTGATATACGGCTGCTTGAGCCTTGCTTTTTGCAGCACGTCTTCCTGCCAGAAGATTTCCCGCGTGGGGCCGTCCGCAGCCTTTTGTTTCTGCGCCATCACGACAGTCCGGTCAAAATTATTCACCACAAACTCCATGTCGTGCGTAATCGTAATGACGGTTTTACCTTTGCCGCGAAGATGGTCGATCACCTGCGCCAGGCACTCGATGCCTTTTTTATCCTGCCCCGCCGTAGGCTCGTCAAGAATGATCACATCCGTGTCCATCGCGATAATGGAGGCGATGGTTATAAACTTGCGGGTGGCAAGCGGAAGATCGTACGGATTTTCCTCAAGAAATTTCTCGATCCCGCAGAGCTCCGCCGCCGCCTTTACATTCTGCTCGATTTTATCATCGTCCATTTTAAAGTTTTTAGGCCCGAATGAAATCTCGCTGATGACGTCGTTGTGGAAGATCTGGTCGTCGGGATTCTGGAAAACATAGCTCACCCAGTGGGCAATCTTTGCCGTGGTGTATTCTCTTGTGTTTTTGCCGTTGATTCTTATGTCACCTTCAGTGGGCTTCAGAAGGCCGTTGATCAGCTTAACCATCGTCGTTTTTCCGGCGCCGTTCTGGCCGATGATTGCGACCTTCTCACCCTTGTCAATATCCAGTGACAAATCCTGCAGTGCCTCAAAGCCGTTGGGGTATTTGAAAAAAACGTTCTTCATCTCAATATACGGCAACTAATCCACCGCCTTTTCCGTGAAATAGCCGCCGATTTGCTCTACGGCCTGTGCCTCGGTAATGGGGATTTTGTCAAGGCGGTATCCGCGCTTGCGCATTTCGATCCCCAGGAGCGCAAACTGCGGCAGGCTTGTGCCGTGCTGCAGCACGGCCGGGTCTGAGAGGATTTCATCCGTGCTGCCGTCCATCACAATAGAGCCGTCTTCGATCAGAACGACATGGTCGGAATACTGTGCAACGAGGTCAATCTTATGCTCGACGAGGATGATCGTTTTGCCCTGCATCTTCATCAGTTGAATGATCTCGAAGATTTCCTCGGTGCTCTGCGGGTCAAGCTGTGACGTCGGCTCATCGATGACCAGAATTTCCGGCTCCATGATGATGATCGACGCAAGCGCCACCCTTTGCTGCTGGCCGCCCGAAATTTCAAACGGGCTTCTCTCCGCGAGATCCTGCAGCTTGGCGACTTCCAGCATTCTGCTGACCCTCCGACGGATCTCATCCGGCTCAACCCCGAGATTTTCAAGCCCGAACGCAAGCTCCCCGAACACCGTTTTCGCGATGCCGCTGATCTGCGTGAAGGGATTCTGAAACACGAAGCCTACCGAAAGCGCGAGATCCGCAAGCGATACATCCATGGTGCTTTGGCCGTTGATCAAGACTTCTCCCTGCATATCCCCCTTGTAAAAATGCGGAACTAACCCTCGTATGGCGTTGCAAAGCGTTGTCTTTCCTGCGCCGTTCGGCCCGATAATGGAGCAGAACTCACCCTTTTTGACACGAAGGGATACGCCTCTGAGCACTTGGTCTGACGACGTTGGGTATTTGTATGTGAGGTCTCTGACTTCTACAATATCCATAGTATAATTCTCCCGACAATCAGTATACCCAAAAGGACCAGAAGGACGATTCTCAGCACCTTGTCATGCTTTGAATCCTGCGGCATGTCAAGGCAGGTCTTTTTCACATTGGCGGTAAAGGCGCGCGCTTCAAGCGTGATTGCGCGCTCCTCCGTGCCCACGATCGAGCTGAGCACAAGCGGCGCCAGCGATGGGAAAAACGCCTTTATCCGCACCATCAGATTTCCTTCCGTCTCAACCCCCCGCGAGCGCTGCGCATCCATGATAACCGCGGATTTCATCTTCATCTGGGGGATAATCTGGAGCGTAGAGAGAATCACATACGTTGCCCGCGGAGACATCCCTGAATTTTCGAGCGAGTGAATCAGATCCTCAACCTCGGTGATCTTGAACAGCAGCGCGATTGCGCCGCCGATTACCAGAAGCGTTGTCGAGAGATTGATCGCATACCAGATTCCCTCTTTGTGAATGGTGAGGATGCCCCAGTGCCACAGCACATGCGTGCCCGAATGCAGGAAGGATTGCATGAGGAAAATCAAAACAATCAGGATAAAGATTGTTTTTAGGATAGTTTTAATATACGCTTTGCCTTTTCCATCCGATGCCGCGATGGCCACCATTGCTGCGAAGCAGACCAGATCGTAGATGTAATTATACAGGAAAAAGACCGAGACGATCAGGCATGCGACAAATACGAGTTTCGTTATGGGATAGAGGCTGGAGACGTAACTTTTTTCACTCTTGTTCATTACCGGCCACCCTTTTAATAATCGGCGGATTACTTGGCAGCCTTATCCTGCTCCGTAGACTCCGCCTTGCTTGCCTTCTTTTTGATATAGAATTCGCCGTAGCTGAACTTGGAAAGATATCTGGATGAAATGCTTTTAATAATGAAGAAGCAGATGAACACCGAAAGAACCTTGTCGCAGAGGTCGGCTATAATGGATGACGTAAGAACCGACTGGATGAGATTCTGCCCTGTGGCCATCAGCGCGGCTGTGATGAACGTGCTGCCCGAGCCGGTCACGCCGCCAAAGAAGAAGGCTGTGATCGGTGAAGAAACAATAGTCGCACACAATGCCAGGATAACACCGGAAACCGCAACTTTCCAGATCTTCGTGAACATCTTTTTGCTGGCAAGGAAGCCTGCAACAAGGCCCAGAACGATTGAAACAATTACATACGGGAAGAACGTAGGGTCAAAAATCGCATTGATCGAGTTGCTTAACAGGCCGGTGAGAGCGCCCAGCCACGGGCCTGCCAGGATAGCGATCAGGATGGTGCCGACGCTGTCAAGATAAATCGGAAGTTTGAGCGCCGCGACAATCTGCCCGCCTACGATGTTGATAGCCACCGCCACAGGAATCAGCAGCAATGCCATTAGGGATATGTTCTTTTTGACGCCCTTGGTCTTTGTTTTCTCCGGCATAACATAACCTCCAAATAATTTTATTAAATAGCTTTCGCTATCTTAACTCCTTTAA
>JARLHS010000139.1 GCA_031292115.1 Clostridia bacterium
AAGCCGGCAGGGAAAATGTGAAACAGCTTGTTAAGAATAAAATCATTGTCTGCGGATGCAACAACCGGTATTAATACTCACTCCAATTAAAAAGATGCCTGATTAAAAATGTGTAGTCGCCAAAACGCAAGGCCACTGCGCATTTTTGAAAGGTATCCGATCCATGATTTGTTTGGGATTTGATTGGTATTCGTATCAAGCGTACGACCCGCCGTTGGGCTGACTCCCGGCCCGCTGCCGTCGGGTAACGGGCGGGACTGCCAAGGCGTATGAGGCAATTATCGTGATAAACGGAGAAGCTCCGTTTATCATAGCAAATTATCACGGACAAATATACGGTTTTTACGAAGAAGGAAAATCGTGTGGCAATATAATACTAATCTCCAATTAAAAAAGCGATAAAATCGCTTTTTTATCGCCGCTTCCAGCGGCGTGCAAAAACGTGTTATGTTTTTGCGAGATTGGTATTAAACGGCTCTCCCGGCGGCTACCGCCGCCACCTGCCGCAAAGCGGCAGGCATTAAACTGCGGAATTATATCCGCAGTTTAATGGGAGAATAGTATAAGTCGGTTGCGGCGGAATCACACCATAAAATGCTGTGCTCTCTGGCCGTCGTAAAAGTACTGCCTATCGTTGCCGAATGCCGGGGCTGCCCGGCAGAAACAGAAAACTTAAGGGAGTGTAGCACTATGACAAACCGCGATCGGGTAATAGATGCAATTTGTCACCGGCAAACGGATTTTGTGCCTTACAGCACCGGCTTTACGAGGCAGGAATACGAGAAGGTCGCAAAATATCTCAATGACGAAGAATTTGGGAAAAAGCTCAACAATCATATCAGCACGGTTCCATACGACGGCAGACCCAGGGAAACTTTCACGGGAAGCGGCTATTTCAAAGATGATTATGGGGTCGTTTGGAATCGCCATGGCGTGGATAAGGATATCGGAGTCATTGAGGGATATGTCTTGAAAGATCCTTCGCTTGACGGCTATGAAATGCCGACCCCCGACGAAAAAGAGCTCGGAGCAAAGATCCGCGAGCTGATCAGGGCAGACCGGGATAACTTCAAATTATTCGACTTCGGCTTCACCGTGTTTGAAAGAGCCTGGAGCCTGCGGGGCATGGAAAATATACTGGTCGACATGATCGAAGAGCCTGATTTCGTCGACCGGCTGCTTGACGAGATCGTGGCATACAACATGAAGATGGTCGAAATCGCCATGGCGTATGGGATCGACGGCGTCATGTTCGGTGACGACTGGGGACAGCAGTCGGGGCTGATCATGGGGCCCGGATTGTGGCGAAGGTTTATCAAGCCAAGGATGGCGAAAATGTATGCATGCGTCAAAAATAAAGGCGCATTCGTCTTTCAGCATTCATGCGGCGACATACGCGAGATATTTCCGGATCTGATTGAAATCGGGCTTGACGTATATCAGACGTTTCAGCCTGAAATCTATGATCTGAGAAGCATTAAGCAGCAATACGGAGGCAAGCTCAGTTTCTGGGGAGGAATCAGCACACAAAAGCTTCTTCCGTTTGCGTCCCCTGAAGAGGTAAAAAGAGTCACGGAAGAAACCCTTGAAATATTGGGGAAAAACGGCGGATACATTGCGGGGCCGACCCATGATTTACCGGGTGACGTGCCGCCGGAAAACGTCATTGCTATGACGGAGGTTTTCAAAAATCAGCATTAAGGGACGATCCGCGTCAGAAATGCATGGATCCGTCCGCAGGCACTCACGAACCCGGGAATATAGATTGCTGCACACAATGCCTTTATCCGGCATTGTGTGCAGCGGGTGCGGCCCGAGGCGGCCACGGGGCAGCCGCGCTCGGCTTATTCGCTTTCCTGATTGGCAATCCGGAACCGGCGCGGCGACAGACCGGTTTCCCTTTTGAATATTTTATAAAAATAATTGTAATCTGAGATACCTACCTGCTCCGCGATCAGGCTGACTGCATCATCGGTCTTGAGAAGCCGCCGCATGGCTTCCTGAAGCCTTTGTTTCTTGATGTATTCGGCGATACCCATTCCATAGTATCGCATGGAGAATTTATAGAGCGTGCTGCGGCTGATCTGAAGCTCGCAGCAGAGCTGCTGCACCGTAAACTGCTCCTCAATGTGACTGAGAATGTATTTGTCGATCTTGCTTACGAGGCGTTCGGCCTTTACGGAGATCAGCTCCGAAAGCCAGAGATAACAGGCGCAGGCCTCCATAATGCTTGCCGCGGCTTTGATCTGCTGATGACTGCGGTAACGCAATTTATAGAATTCCTTCTCCAGCGTGCCGATATCGGTCTCATAATGGGACAGCCGCTGGCGAACCTCTTTAAATGCCGCTTCTTTGTCCTGAGAGTCAAGAACATGCCCGAACATGACATACCCAAGTGTTTCGTTGTTATCCTTAATCGGTGCAACTGCCTCGATCAGCCCCGCATGGCATTTGTAAATCTGCAGGTTACCTGTGACTCTGCATTTTTCAAAGGCGGTCAGATCGCAGCGGTCACATTGCTTTTTTGCGATGGCGTCGCCCATGAGCAGCGCGCAATACTCCATCGGCTGCTGCGGATAAGACAGAATTTCTCTGCACTCATCGTCAAATATCACAATCCGGACTCCGGATAGCAGGTAAAAATCTTTAAGCAGCTCCATCAGCCTTGTGCTGTTGATTTTAAGCGCCATACCCCACACCTCTTATTTCTTGCGCATACAAAATTACAATGTATTGAAGCGCGAACGCCTATTTCCACAAGGGAAAAAGCTATATAATAAAGGAATGGGTGAGAACATTCGCAACATGTCCTGATTTCAAACACAATATAACACGTTTTATAAATGGCGTCAATCAGAATATATTTTCATAAGCGGAGAGGAGCTCGGGGAAGCGCGGCGCGACACCTGTACGGAAATTTGAGGAAAGGTTGTTGGGTATGAGTATTGTAAGAGAGCTGAAAGAGGCGAAAGATATCTATGCGCAGGCGGCGGAGCGTGGATGGGTTCTGCCCTGTTTCTGCTCGGAAAACCTTACTACAACCGAAGCGATACTGACTGCGGCATCAGAATATGGAGAAGCCAGGGGCATCCGTAATATGCCCGTTATCGTTGCCATCACCTGCAATTATTCGCATCGCAACCAGGTGATGGGTTACACAACAACCGGGCGATGGGAAACCGGACTCAGGCTTTTTACGAATGACATCAAAACGCTGGCCGAAAATGGCGGGCCCTTTGAAGGCCTTAAAGTGATGATACACCTTGACCACATCCAGCATGATGCGGATATCGAACTGCTCAACGGCGATCTCACCGATTATGCATCCATCATGTATGACGCCTCCGTGCTTCCGTTTGAAGAGAATATTAGAAAAACAGCGGAATTTGTGGCAAGGCGGGGCGGGGAGATCCTGATTGAGGGCGCCTGCGATGAGATCATGGATGCCACCGGCAGTGAACATAATGACCTTACCACGCCTGAAAACGCGCTTCGGTACGCACAGGATACCGGTGTCGATCTCATCGTCGCGAATCTCGGCACGGAGCACAGGGCGACCGGCAAGCAGCTCCAATATCATGGGGATGTGGCAAGAGAGATCAAGGCGAAGGTCGGCTCACGCGTTGTGCTGCACGGCACCTCGTCGGTGACAAACGAGCAGGTAAAGGGGCTTTTTAGCGACGGTGTCTGCAAGGTCAATATCTGGACGGCACTGGAGCGCGACAGCTCCCCTGTGCTTTTCCGCAGTATGGTCGATCATGCGGTTGAGGTCGCGGGCGCCGGGTGCGTCTCCTCTCTGATCGAAAAAGGATACCTTACGCAGCAATGCATGACGGGGTCAAGCCCGGATATTGCCTATTTCACGACAAAATACAGACAGGGTGTTGTTTTCGATGCCATGAAGGCTATGGTGAAAGCCTATTTTGAGCTGTGGTATGGCGTTTGAGGCTCCGTACCGCCGCGCGTTTGCATGGAGGTGATGATATGGCACTGATGGGCCTTGATATCGGCACCACGGGCTGTAAGGCAATGGCGTTTTCGATCGACGGCTGGCCGCTTTCTTATGCGTACAGGGAATACGAATCCTGCGGCAGCGTCTACGAGGTTAACGGCGATATCATCTGGAAGAACATCAAGGCCGTGCTGCGTGAAAGCTCTTCCGGGGCCGGGGAACGGATTGACGCGCTGAGCATATCGTCGTTTGGGGAATCGTTTGTTCCGATCGACGGCGGCGGGCGCGTGCTGATGAATTCTCTGCTTTATTCAGATTCCAGGGGAACCGAACAGTGCGCGAGATTCAAGCAGGAATTCGGCGAAGTAAAGATCATGCAAATCACGGGCGTAAAACCGCAGCCGATGTATTCACTTGCCAAGTTTGGATATCTGCGTGAACAAAAAAAGGATGTTTTTGAGAAGGCGCACAAATTCCTGCTGATGGAGTCCTTCTGCATTTACAAACTGACAGGGGAGTATGCGATCGATTATTCGCTTGCCTCCAGGTCAATGGCTTTTGACATCACAAAGAAAAAGTGGTGCGGAGAACTGCTTTCCCTTGCCGGTGTGACGCAAGAACAAATGGCGGCGCCGGTGCCGTCCGGCACGATCGTGGCATGCATTTTGCCCGATGTCGCCTTCGAGCTTGGCCTGCCGGAGAAGCTGCTTGTTGTAACCGGCGGCCACGACCAGGTTTGCGCCGCCACAGGAGCCGGCATAACAAAGCCGGGCCTCGCCATTGACGGCATCGGCACCGTGGAATGCATCACGCCCGCCTTCGACCATCCGATCCTTCAGCCGGAATTCCTTAACAACAATTATGCCTGCGTGCCCCATTCGATCGACGGTATGTATGTTACCTGTGCCTTTAATTTCACCGGCGGCATTCTTTTGAAATGGTTCAGGGACAACTTTGCGAAATCAGAAGCAGCCGCCGCGCGCGCCGAAGGCGTGAGCGTTTACCAGATGCTCGACCGCATGGGCGCCAGAAAGCCGACCGACCTGATTGTGATCCCGCATTTTTCCGGCTCGGCTACGCCCGATATGAATGAGGCCGCAAGAGGCGCGTTCCTCGGCCTTCGTCTGGATACCTCCATGCCGGAGCTCTACCGGGCCTTGCTCGAGGGCATCACCTATGAAATGGCATACAACATGGAAATACTGGATAGATGCGGTATCCGCATCGACGAATTGCGCGCCGTCGGAGGCGGCGCAAAATCATCCTACTGGCTGCGTATCAAGGCGAGCATTACCGGATGCAGGATCATTGCTCTGGACATTGCCGAGGCGGGCATTGTCGGCGCGGCTATGCTGGCCGGTGTGGGCCTGGGAGCATACGGCAGCGTCAAAGAAGCGGAGCCGCTTTTCATTCATCAGAAGCCGCCCATTGAGCCGGATCCGGACGAAAACAAGATTTATGCGGAGAATTACCTGCGGTATAAGGCTGCGCGTGAGGCGGTGGCAAAGCTTTACGGATAGGAGCGAAGCGGGAGCGTCCGACATCGGGGAAACACATCCACAAACAGAAGATTTGCAACAACAACTATGAATAAAGGAGTAAAGAATATGATTACACCGACGGCGGGGTTTTTAGTGTATGGCGTACACAAGGATGGATTAAAGGATCCGATGGGAGTACCTTTTATTGATGATGCGGTGATCGAGAGATCAAAGAAGGCCTTGAAGGGTCAGGGGGTCGGGCTGGTTGAAGGCGATATCGTTGTCGCGACGAAAGAAGAGGCAAGAGCCGAATTAAAGAAAATGAAAGATGATGATTCGGTCGATTGCGTGATACTCTTTTCGGGTACATGGATATGGTCGGCCAATTTAGTCGGCGCGATACGTGATTTTGCCGCGACGGGAAAAGGCGTGCTGATATGGACTCACCCGGGCTCTCAGGGCTGGCGCCCGGTAGGAGGGCTCGTACTGCACGGCGCCCTCAGTGAGATCGGCATCTGCCATAAGTTCGTTTACGGCTCCGCAGATGATCCCGAAGACGTCGATAAAATCGTAAGCTTTTGCAGGGCCGCGCATATGAAGAATTTTCTCAACATGTCGACGATCGGCACCTTCGGGGGAAGAGGCATGGGGCAGACCTGCGGAGTCGCCGACCCTTCGCAGTGGATGAAAGTCTTTGGGGTCGATATCGATTCCCGTGATACATCGCAGCTCCTGACAAGGGCGGAGAGCATTTCGGAGGAAGAAATAAAAGCGATGGAGCCGAGATTTCTCAAGCTGTTTGGGACGATTCCCGAGAGAAACTCCGTAAACGACCGCTCTATCAGGATTTATCTTGCCATTCGGGCGTTGATGAAGGAAGAAAAATTCGATTTTTATACCATACAGTCTTTCCCCGGTCTGGCGGACGATTACGCGGCCACCTGCTTTGCGCAGAGCATGATGCTGGAGGATGGCGTGGGGACTTCGACACTTGGGGATTTCAACACGGCGATGACCGTGCTGCTTCTCACGAAGCTCAGCAAAGAGCGCGTATATTACGGTGACCTTCAGCACATCGACAAGAAGAATAAAGAGATCAAAATAATCGGAGACGGCGCCATTCCCCCCTCCCTTGCCGGGAAGATTGGCCCCGCCGGCTTTGCGGAGCACGGCATTCCGACAGAAGGAGGAGCCGGCGGGCTTTCCGTCCAGCTGGTCTGTAAAAGCGGGGAAGGCGTTCTGGCGAGGCTCGGCAGGAATGACGGGCAGTTTGAGATGGTCATCACGCGCTGCACGGTTTTCGAGCCTTCGGAGGAAGAAATCAAGGCGCGCAGGGATGAATGCGGGATTCCGTTCTGGCCGCATGGCTTTGTAAAAGCCCATTGTGATATGGAAGAGCTGCTCAGACACTGGAATAACGAATACGCATGTCTGGGCTATGGCGAGGAATTATATCAGGAGCTCATTGATTTCTGTGAGCTGACCGGGATCCGGGTCATACTCCCCTGACAGCGAATCCTTCAGGGATTATCCGGGCGTAAAGACAGGCGGCGCTTGATCGGGAAATGCTGACACAATCAGTGTTTCCCGTGCTTTACCCGGTTTCATAACAAATAACGCAATGGATGGGTATCGCTCAGGCGATTCCCGCTTTCAGCTAAAAATTCTATTGGCGATTGAGGCGATATAGACGGAGGAAGTTGTAATATGAATTCATTTGAAATTTCCCGCAGAAAAATTCAGGACTATTATGATCACAAGCCCGGAGCGCCGGTCTTCCAGAAGGAATTCGGCTTTTTTACGTTAGACAAATGGATATCGCAGGGCTTCCTGAAACCGACATCCGAAGTTGCCGATTATCCTGCGTATCTGGCAGAGATTTTCGGCTTTGATGCCGACAGCATTTACTATATCGATCGGCTCGGCGGGTGTGAAGCGGCGCTCGAGCCGGCTTTTGAAGAGAAGGTATTGGAGGACAGGGGCAGGTATGAGGTCATACAGGACAATGCGGGCCGCCACCTGCTCTGCTTTAAAGGCAGGCGTCAGGGATTTATGCCCGAATATGTGGATCATCCCGTAAAAGACCTGAAAACCTGGCAGGATGCCATCGAATGGAGGATGGATGCGGGCACGCCGTCGCGGAGAGAAAAGGACGTGCAGGCGGCATCCCTCGCAAAGCAAGCCCAGCGAAACGGCATGTTTATCACGCATCGGCTGGTAGGCGGATTTATGTATCTGAGAAGCCTTATCGGCCCTGAGGCGCTGCTGTATAAATTTTACGACGAGCCGCAGTTGATCCACACCTGTATGCGTAAATGGCTCGATCTGGCCGAGGCGGTTTCCGCGGGGCTGCAGGAATCCGTCAGCTTTGACGGGTTATTCTTTGACGAGGATATTTGCTATAACCACGGGCCGCTGATCTCACCCGATATGATCAGTGAATTTCTGATCCCGTATTATCAGCAGCTGATTCAAAATATCAGGCGCCGCCAGCCGACAGACAAGACGCTCCATATCCAGATCGAAACGGATGGCTTCTGCGAGCCGGTCATCGATCTGTACCGTGAAATCGGCACGGATGAAATGAGCCCGTTTGAGGTGGCTTCCGGCTGCGATCTGACGCGGGTTTCCGAAAAATACCCCGATCTGTTGATTTCAGGCGGCATTGACAAGCGCGTCTTATGCGAAAGCTTCGATTCCATCGATCGGTATCTTGATAATCTGCTGCCGGCGCTGGTGAAACGCGGAGGCTTCATCCCCACCTGCGACCACGGGGTTCCGGAAGAGGTGGAGTTTGAAAACTATATGCATTTCAGAAAACGGATGCTTCAATACGCCGAATAGTTTTTAGCTTTTTTATTCTGATTTAGCGAGGCAAGTCTGACAATGATTGCGCCGGCGGCATATCCGGCCGGCACGGGAGGATGGCAAATGATTCTGACGGTCACTCTGAATGTCGCGATCGATAAGGCCTATCGGGTGGATGCGCTCAGGCCGGGGGAAGTCATGCGTGTGCGGGAGTGCAGCTACACGGCGGGCGGCAAGGGGCTGAACGTATCGAAGGTCGCCAAAATTGCGGGGGCCGATGTGGTGGCGACCGGCTTTGTCGGCGGCCACGCCGGTGCGTTTGTCGAAGAGCAACTTGATGAAAAGGGCATCCGCAGCGATTTCGTCCATGTCCGTGGTGAAACGCGCTCCTGCATCAATGTCATGGAGGAGGAAACCGGCAGGCAGTCTGAATTTCTGGAGCCCGGATTTGCGGTTTGCGAGCAGGATGTCGAAAGGCTTCTGAGCCGGTATGACACGCTGCTCGAAGGTGCCCAAGTCGTCACGATTTCGGGGAGCATTCCGCGCTGCTGTGATGAGACGATTTATGCCCGGCTCATTCTCCGCGCGGCCGCAAAAGGGAAAAGGGTGATCCTTGATACAAGCGGAAGGCCGCTTGAGCATGGCATCAAGGCAAACCCCACGCTCATTAAGCCGAATCGCGATGAAATCGGGGCGCTGACCGGGCGCGATCTGCTCAGCCGCGAAGAGGTTATCGCGAGCGCGGTCGGGCTCCATAAAAGCGGCGTCGCCTTTGTTGTGATCTCGCTGGGGCGCGACGGTGCTCTGATGGTCTGCGGCGAGGGCGTTTTTCACGGTGAAACACCGGATATTCCGGTGGTCAATACGGTCGGATGCGGGGATTCCATGGTCGCGGCCTTCGCTGTCGGCCTTGAGCGTGGTTATGAGGCGCAGGAGCTGCTCCGGTTTGCGCTGGCGGTTTCAACGGCGAATGCCATGACGATGGAGACGGGCTTTTACCGCACCGAGGATCTGCCCGCCCTCTACGATCGTTGTTCGGTCACACGTATTTCCGGGCTTTGACGGCCTGAAGAATGCTTTCAGTGCTCATCAGTAACCGGGGAAAAAATCGCTCCCGGCAGAAGCACTGACGCATCCTGAATGCCCTGTGCGCACGAAAGGAATAGGCCCATCTATGAAGAACAAATTCGCGACCTGGGTCAATTTTGTCATCCTGATTGTCATCGCGATGAATCTCACCATCATCAGCCCGCTGCTTGAGAGCATCCGGCAATCCTTTTCTCTGAGCATTTCGCAATCCGGGTTGATTTTCACTGCCTATTCCGTCGGATTCCTCATTTTCGTCCTGATCGGCGGCGTGATTGCCGACCGGTTTGGCAAGAAGCCCGTGTTGCTTTCCGCGTTATCCGCTTATACCCTTCTTCTCTTCGCTTTGCCTTATTCGGCGGGTTTTTCAGCCCTCTGCATCATCATGTTTCTCCTTGGCGGCTTCGGAGGCATCGTTGAAGGCATGACGATGGCTGCCGTTTCAGATCTCAACCCCCAGAATTCCGGCTTTTATGTAAACCTCTCGCAGGTTTTCTTCGGTGTCGGTGCGATTGTCGGGCCGATACTGGCCGGCCTCGTGGTCTCCTCCGGATTGAGCTGGCGGGTATGCTATATCGGGCTGGGCATTCTCTCAATCTGCCTGACCGCCGCGCTTGTCATCTGCAAAATACCCAAGGCCGTATCGGACAGGGGATTTTCACCGGCCGATCTCAAATACTGCTTAAAGGACGTCCGGTTCCTTTTGGTCTGCGTCTGCATGCTTCTATATACAGGCTCCGAAGTGGGCGGCTGGGGGTGGCTTTGCACCCTGCTCAAGCAGAAATACAGCTTCGGCGCTTCCATGTCCAGTATCGCCGTCGCGGTATTCTGGGGGGGCATGACAATCGGCAGGCTTATCTGCGGCTCTCTGACTCTGCGATTTAAAACACGCGACCTGATTATTTTTCTTTCCGTCGGGTCGGCAGTCGTCACGGCACTTTCCTGCTTTATTTCAAGCAACGTCGCCATCTGGGCGATCATCGCCTGCATGGGGCTTACTTATTCGAGCCAGTACCCGCTTCTCGTCTCATTCGGGGACAGCCATTCCAGCGTGCCGTCCGGCACTTCCTTCGCTACGATGATGGGCTCCGGCGGTGTGGGCAGCATGATCATTCCCTATTTGATGGGCGTTATCGGCAGCGCGTCAACGATGAGCGCGGCCATGCTGCTGCCCGCGGTGATGTTATTGCTGATCGGCGTCATTTTCATCGCCTATATGAAGGAGCCCAAGACCGGCAAGCCTTCTGAAATACGGAAACCTGCGTGAGCCTATCCTGATTTCCAAGCCACGCCCCCGCAGCCGCGGAATATTGGCCTTTTTGGCGCAATGAAAGGTGAGAGGCAAATGAAATTCATAACGTTCCTGAAAGATGGAAAAGAAACGGTAGGCATGCTCTTCGGCGATGAGGCTGTGATCGTTAATGATATCCTCTCTTCCCATGGGCTGCCCTCGCGAGGCAACATGCTCGATCTGATTGACGGCATTGCCGGCGGCACCGATATCCTGCGGGTCTTGGAATCGGCCGACCCGGCGGCATTCAGCCGCTTGCCCGCTGCCGACCTCAAGCTCCTCGCACCCATTCCCTACCCCAGGCGTAATATCTTTTGCCTGGGCAAAAACTACGCCGCACATGCAAATGAAGTGAAGCTGACGAAGCTCTCCGGCTCCGGAATCCCCGCCGCGCCGGTCTATTTCACCAAAACGGCAATGCCGGCTGTCGCAAGCGGCGACTGCATCCGGTTTTCGCGGGGTGTCACCACGATGGTGGACTACGAGGCGGAGCTGGCCGTCGTGATCGGGAAATCGGGGAAAGACATCCGCCCTGCGGACGCGGAATCTTACGTCTTCGGCTATACGATCATCAACGATGTTTCCGCGCGCGACCTCCAAAGCCGCCACGAGCAATGGTTCAAGGGCAAAAACCTCGATACTTTCTGCCCGATGGGCCCCTGTATCGTCGATAAAAGTGAGATGCCCTTCCCTGTCGCGCTCGGCATCCGGTGCACGGTCAACGGCGAGCTCCGGCAGGATTCCAACACACGCGAGCTGATTTTTGATCTGGCAACCGTTATCAGCGACCTCTCAAAGGGGCTGACCCTGCTGCCGGGCGACATCATCAGCACGGGCACGCCCAGCGGCGTCGGAGCCGGTTTTGATCCGCCGCGTTTCCTGACGGACGGCGACCTTGTCGAATGCACGGTCGAGGGCATCGGCACCCTTTCCAACAGGGTCCGGGCCGAAGCCTGACGGTTTTTTCCGGGGTGCAGCGGCAGGGAATATCGCGCCTGGTTTAACAGGAAACAGAGAAGCGTCAGGAATTCGAAATTTCTGACGCTTCTCTGTTTTCAGGGCCGGATAAATGAACCTCCCCGCGGCAAGACCGCGGGGTATCCATAAGGGGGATACCGCCCTGCGGGGCGGGGTGCAGAATAAGGAACCGCCGCAAGCGGCGGGGTATTGCACCCCGGTTCATAATAATGCCGCCGGCTCCGGCAACGCGGACAGAGACTTTAACTGTCCTTTCCGTATATCC
>JARLHS010000140.1 GCA_031292115.1 Clostridia bacterium
CGAAGGCAAAGGATCCTCTGATTCGCGAGCGCGCGGATGATCTTTCGGATGTGCGCACAAGGCTGCTGCGGCTTTGGTTCGGCGTCGGGCAGAAGGGGAGCCTTGCGGCGCTTGACAGGCCTGTGATTGTCGCGGCGCACGATCTGATGCCCTCTGATACGGCCACGATGGCGCGGGATAAGGTGCTTGCCATTATCACCGAGTCCGGCGGCGAAACCTCGCATTCTGCAATCCTTGCGCGAAGCTATGGCATTCCCGCCATTCTCGGCGTTGAAGGCATCCTTTCCGTCGTGCATGACGGTGAAACCGTCATTGCGGATGCCATCGCCGGAGAGGTCATCACGCAGCCGGCTGCGCAGGAGCTTGCAAAGTATGAGAAGAAGCGCACCCAGTATCTCATACGTGCTGCGGAGATCAAGACATATCTGTCTGCAAAGCCCGTGACTCTTGACGGCACCCATATCGATATCGAGCTTAACATCGGGTCCGCGCAGCCGCGTGAGCTTGCCGGCACCGAGTTTACCGACGGGGTCGGCCTTTTCCGCACCGAATTCCTTTACATGGGGTGCACGGCGCTGCCGGACGAAGAGGATCAGTTCATCGCATATAAGGCTGTTTTACAGGCCTGCGGCAAGAAGCCCGTTATCATCCGCACACTCGATGCCGGCGGCGATAAGCAGCCCGAGTGCCTTCGGCTTTTAAAAGAAGATAACCCGTTTCTCGGCCTGCGCGCACTGCGCCTGTGCTTCGATATGATGCCGGTCTTCAAAACACAGCTTCGTGCCCTGCTGCGAGCGAGCGTGTATGGAAACCTCTGGATCATGTTTCCGATGGTCGGCAGCCTTGGGGATATTCGCTTTGCCAAGAAGATTATCGGCGAAGTCAAGATGGAGCTCGCGGCGCAAAGCATTGATTACGACCCGGACATAAAGATCGGCATCATGGTCGAGATTCCCTCGATCGCCGTTATGGCCGATATCGCCGCAGAGGAAGTGGATTTTGCCAGCATCGGCACCAATGATTTATGCCAGTATCTTACAGCCGTCGACAGGCTCAACCCGAAAGTGGCGAAATACTACCAGAGCTACCATCCCGCCATGTTCCGGCTGATCGGCAGCGTTACCGAAGCTTTCAAAAAGCAGGGCAAGCCCGTAAGCGTCTGCGGGGAAATGGGCGGTGACCCGATCGCGGCATCTATCCTCATTGGGCTTGGCATCCGGAAGCTGAGCATGAATCTTTCATCGGTTGCCTCGGTTAAAAAGCTCATCACCGGGCTGAATATCCAAAAGTCTGAGCGCATGGCCAAAACCGTGCTTGGCCTCTCAACAGCCGCGCAGGTGGAAAGCTTCCTCAACAGCGAATTCGTTTCGGATTCTCCCTTTTAGATTTTTTCAATTTGCGCGCCGCAATTGAATTTTCCGGCGCAATCATTTAAAATAGGAGGGAAGATTATGTATTCACGCAGGGTTCTCGTTCAAAACAAGACAGGGCTTCATGCGCGCCCTGCGTCCGATTTTGTCAGATGCGCTTCAAAGTATAAATCCGGCATTTCCATCAGGCGCACAGACGAAGAGGACGCAGCCAATGCGAAATCCATCATTATGCTGCTCTCTCTTGGAATGGGCTGCGGCACCGAGGTGGAGATCTCCGCGCAGGGTGAGGACGAAACCCAGGCGGTGGACGGCCTGGTGGCTTTGATCGAAAGCAGATTTGGCGAGGAATGATGACCACGGGATGGTATTCAGAGTTTGCACGCCGGCGCTCTCCGTCCGAGGATCGGTAAAGGAAATGATTTTATGAAAAACGACGATCTGTACAGCGCTTACCAGCTTAACAAGTATACGCCATTACCGCTGTACTACCAGATTGCAAGCATTATCCGAGAGCAGATCCTATCAGGCAAATTCGCCCCGGGTGATCAGATCCTTACAGAGGAAAAACTTCAGAAAATGTTCGGCGTCAGCCGTGCAACCGTGCGGCGCGCAATCTCCGACCTGGTCTATGACGGCCTGCTGGAGCGAAATCATTCGCGCGGCACAATCGTCACACAGCCGAAGCTCGAAGAAAATCTTTTCACCGTTGGCAGCTTTACAAGCACGATGCTTCAATCGGGGAAAAATCTTTCCACACGAATCCTTGAATTCAACAGGATCTTCGGCGACGCTTCGCTCAATTCAAAATTCGCGCTTGAAACGGGCAGCTCGTTTTATTACTTCCGGCGTCTGCGGCTCATCGACGGCAGCCCCGTCTGCATCGAGGATTGTTATGCCCCCGTAAAATATTTTGAAAACCTCTCGTCCGGTATGTTCAAAGATACCGGCATGGAGCAATCCACTTATAATCTGCTGCAGAAGCAGTATGGCATCACCATCAAAAGCATCCGTGACATCATGGGCGCCGTGGCGCTCAATGCGGAAGATGCCCGGCTTTTGAGCTCACATAACGGCGCGCCCGTGCTGCTGCGCCAAAGAATGTCGTACGATCAGGTGAACCGCCCGGTGCTCTATACGACGGGCCGTTACATCATCAAGCTCACAATGAATCTTCCGTAAAAACATGAAGCATAAAATTTTGGCAATCTTTGTACGTACATAGGGATGTACGGCGGGATGTGGCGAAATATTGAAGGTATCTTGTTTGCATACCCGCCAATACGATTTATAATACTAATTTTAATTTAGAAAGTAGACAAAGTCTACCTTCTAAAACTCGCCGATGGCGTTTTGATGAGTATTGAAGGGGTTTTCTCGGCGGTGCACCGCCGTCCGCCGCAAAATGCGGCGGTATTAATCGGCAGATTTTATCTACCGATTAAAAAGAAAATAGTATAAAGGAGAATGGCTATGAACACACTGGCAGTAAAGATTGACGCGGCCATCCGCGCCAACCGGTTTTCACGGGGGGAGATCCTTCCTGCTCAGGAGGCTCTTTTAAAGGAATTCGGCGGCACGGCCGAAGAGCTCAAATGTGCGACAGGCGATCTGGTCTATGAGGGTGTGCTTGAACGCATCCCGACGGACACAGAGAAGGTGCGTGTCAAGGTTCCTTATCTGTGGGATATTGTGACGGGGAACCATAGCTTCACAAATGAAGCCAAGAAAAGGGGCCAGAAGCCCGGAAACCGCATCCTCACGTTTGAAACACGCCGGGCATGGCCGCAGGTGATGAAGCGGCTTCAGCTCGAAGCAGGGGAAGACGTCCTCGTTATGGAGCGGCTGCTTTTCGCCGGGGAAAGAACGGTCGGGCTTGAATTTTCCTATATGCCCGCGAAGTTTTTCCAGGGAATGACGCGTGAGATGTTCGAGGGGGGGCAATCCACCTTCAAGGTGATGGCGGAAAAAGGGCTGATTCCCGATAAGGCCGTCGATGAAGTCTCGGTTGCCACGCTCGAGGAGCGAGAGGCCGCTTTGCTGGGGCTGGATGCGGGTGTGCCGGTGCTCATTCGTTTCAGGGTCACACTTTCACCCGAAGGCATTCCGATCAAGGGCTCAAGGGCCATCTATCTCTTCAAGCCGGGCTATGAGCTCAAGATCTGACGGCTATTCAGAAAGGGGGAACCTGCAATGAAGGTATTGCTGCTGGGCGATCGGTTTATGACCAACGAGGTGCTTGAAGCGGCTATCCGGCGCGTTTTCGACGGCTGTGGCGTGAAGATGGAGTTTACATATCTTTCCGACAACTGGCCTGTCGACCCGGTCGAAAAAAACGATGAGGTCTGCGAATACTGCGGAGACGAGACGGCGATCCTGCCGCTGATCCGTGACGCGGATATCCTGATGACACATACGGGCTGCATTACAAGCCGCGTGATCGCGGCGGCTCAGAAGCTCCGTGTGATCGGCGTGGGGCGCGGCGGCCCCGTTAATATCAACATGGCGGC
>JARLHS010000141.1 GCA_031292115.1 Clostridia bacterium
GCAGCGCCGCGAGCAGCGCGACGGGCACCGCGCTGGGGTTTCTAAGCAAGAGCTGGATCGCAAGCGTTGAAATCGGCAGGCTTGTCGCCGCCGTCATCGACGAAACGGAAACGATCCTCGTGACAGCCACCATGATAACGAAAATGGTGATCCCGATCAGGAACACGCGCCAGTCGATGATCAGCATGAGGCCGGCAGTCACCAGCACGCCCTTGCCGCCATGGAAACTGAAATATACGGGGAAAATGTGCCCGACGAAGCATGCAAGCCCCGCAAGGTATTTGATCAGGTAGTGGGTCAGGTCATGCTCATTGACGGCAAAAAGGTAACCCGTAAGGCTTTTGTCGAGCGTGATGCTGCTGAAATAGCGGAAGATGAGCCACGCAACGCTGATTGCGGCTACGGCTTTGAGCATGTCAAAGATAAATGTGAGAATTGCCGGCACGGTGCCGGCGGTGCGCAGCACATTCGTTGCGCCGGCGTTGCCGCTTCCGTGCTCCCTGATATCCGTGTGGGAAAAGATTTTCGTGAAAATAATCGCGAAGCTGATACTGCCGATGAGGTAGGATGCCAGCGCGGTGAGCACATATGGCAAACATGCAACGAGAATGGACATACGGGCATATCCCCTTTCCTTCTAATCCTTTTCGCCCCGTTCGCGTACGATAAACCGGATGGGCGTGCCTTCAAGGCCAAAGGTTTCGCGGATGCGGTTTTCAAGGTAGCGTCGGTATGAAAAATGAAAAAGCTCCTGCCGGTTGACAAAGACGACAAAGGTCGGCGGCTTGGTCGATGCCTGGGTCATATAGAGCAGCTTTAGGCGCTTGCCCTTGTCGCTCGGCGGCTGGACGCGCGCCACGGCATCGGCGAGCACTTCGTTGAGCTTGCCCGTCGTGATACGCATCGCGTTCTGGTCGCCGACGTATTTGATCAGCTCAAAGAGCCTGTCGATGCGCTGGCCGGTTTTCGCGCTGATGAAGATGATCGGCGCATACGCCATAAAGCTCAGGTCGTTGAGCAGGCTTTTACGCATCTCGTCCATCGTGCGGGTATCCTTCTCGACGGCATCCCATTTGTTGACGGCGATGATACAGCCCTTGCCCTGCTCGTGCGCATAGCCCGCGATCTTGGAATCCTGCTCGGTGAAGCCTTCGATGGCGTCGATCATGATGACGCAGACGTCGGAGCGCTCCACGGCCATGTAAGCCCGGAGCACGCTGTAGCGCTCGATATTGTCCTCCACACGGCTCTTGCGGCGGATGCCTGCCGTGTCGATGAAAACGAACCGCCCGGCGGTATTTTCGATGGGTGTATCCACAGCGTCGCGCGTCGTGCCGGGGATCGATGAAACCATCATGCGCGGCTCGCCCGCGATGTGGTTGACGAGCGAGGATTTTCCCACATTCGGTTTGCCGATGACGGCCACCTTGATGATGTCTCCGTCATAGGGCTCCTCTTCGTCCGCCGGCAGAAGCTCGAGCACCCTGTCGAGCAGGTCGCCCGTCCCGTGGCCGTGCAGCGAAGAAACGGGGTAGGGGTCGCCGATGCCGAGATTGTAGAATTCATAGATTTCATCCGGCACTTTTCCCACGGAATCGGCCTTGTTGACACACAGTATGACGGGCTTGCCGCTTTTAATCAGCATGGAGGAGACGTCGGAATCATCCGCCGTCACGCCCGAGCGCAGGTCGGTTACAAGCAGGATAACATCGGCGGCCTCAATGGCAAGCTGCGCCTGCTCGCGCATCTGCGAGAGCAGCACGTCATCGGAGAGCACGTCGATACCGCCGGTGTCGATCAAAGTAAATGTGCGCCCGCTCCACTCGCATTCGGCATAGATGCGGTCGCGCGTGACACCGGGCGTATCGTCGACGATCGAGATGCGCCTGCCTGTCAGCTTGTTGAAGAGTGTGGACTTGCCGACATTCGGCCGGCCTACTATGGCAACGATCCTTTTTGACATCGTTTTTATAATCCTTTCACATTCCCGGCCCGCCGCGCGTCATAGCCCGAAGCAGCTGAGCACCGTCGTTTTCAACGGGCGTCACCTTCGTATCAAGCTCTCTTTCCACGTCGGAAACGGAAACATCGTCGAGAAACAGGTCGCGCTCATGGCGCAGCATCGCGGCGGGGATGAGCAGCTCGCTGCCGAGCCTGCGCCCGCGCAGCTGCTCGATCAGGTCCCGGCCCGTCACAAGGCCGGCCACATTGACATTCTCCCCAAAAAACCTGTTTTCTATAGCATATACCAAACATTCCAGCCCCGCAATAGCCTTTTGCGCGCGCATGGCGCAATTTTCAATCACACCGAAGGCGGCCGTGCCCGTCGCGACGGAAACCACGCGCGGCGGCGACTGCGGCGCGCCGGCATCCTGCGCAAGCGCCGTGTCGAAGCCCTCGCGCAGCATTGCGACCAGCCCGACGCCGTTCTCAAGCTGCAGCATCCCCTCGTAAGACGCGGCGGGCGGTATCTCACGCTGAGCCATCAGATAAAATTCGTCGGCCGCATAGACCAGCCGCGTGCCGTTCCTGCGCAGAAAGTCTTCTGAAAACGCGCCGACAAGGTCGAGCACGGCCGCGCTTTCGGCTTTGCCGAACGGCTCGAGCGCATACAGCCCCTCGCGGTATTTCGTCAGGCCCACGGGCACCACCGCGATGCTTTCCACCGCCGGGTAAAGCGCCGAGAGGTCGCCCAGCGTGCGCGACAGCGCCTCGCCGTCGTTAATGCCGCGGCAGAGCACGATCTGGCAATTCATTTTGATATGATGGCCCGCAAGGTGCTTCATGATTCCGAGCGCGCGGCCCGCTTCGGGGTTGCGCATCATTTTTACGCGCAGCTGCGGGTCTGTGGCATGCACCGAAATATTCACGGGGCTCAGGTGCATTTCGGTGATGCGCCGCAGCTCACGTCCGGTCAGGCCCGAGAGCGTGATATAGTTGCCCATCAGAAACGACAGGCGCGCGTCGTCATCCTTGAAATAAAGGCTCGGACGCATACCGGGCGGAAGCTGGTCGATAAAGCAGAAGATGCAGCGGTTGCGGCAACTGCGCTTTTCATCCATCAGATAGGTCTCAAAGCACAGGCCCACATCCTCATATTCTCCCTTGCGGATACGCACGTGCTTGATCCTGCCCGTTTGATCAAGAAATTTCATGCTGGCCTGCGTGTCGGCCAGATAAAACTGATAATCGAGCACGTCGGCGACGGCGTTGCCGTTAACCGAGAGCAGCGTATCCCCCACGAGCACGCCGCCGCGCTGCGCAAGGCTGCCCTCGAGGACGCCGGTGACGACCGCAGACATCATCAAATACCTCCGTACAACCGGCCCCCGCCGGGTCAAATGAATCACGACGATGGAAGTGCCTATTCCGAAAAAACGTATAAGGATGCAGGACGGGCATTCGTGTGCCAATACACGGTACCGGCACACGAACGCCCGTCTTCACCCGCACCGCGCAGAATAAAGGGATACATGCTGCCGGCGCCCGAGCCGCGGCATGATATCCCCCTGCCCGATGTTTATGCTTCTTTTTTGACGTCTTCTTTTTTAATGACTTCTCTGCCTTTGTAGAAGCCGCAGCTGCCGCAGACTCTGTGGGGCAGCGTGAGCTCTTTGCACTGCGGGCAGACAATAAGATTGGGTGTCTCGAGCTTCCAGACGCTTGAGCGCCGTTTGTCACGCCTTTGTCTGGAAATTTTTCTCTTTGGGACTGCCATATCCAATCACCATTCCTTTCGAATCACACGGGCTGCGCGAGGCAGGCAGCCGGAGACTTAATCCATAAAATCCTTGAGCGGCGCGAGCCTCGGGTCACCTTCGCCGACACATTCGCACGGGCCCTCGTTGAGATCCCTGCCGCATCGCGGGCACAGGCCCTTGCAGCCGCTGAAACACAGATGCTTGGACGGCAGGCTCAGGATAACGCATGGGGTAACGAGCGCATCCAGGTCGAGCAAATCGCTTTCCACAAGCAGCAACTCCTCGCCGCCGTCGCCGGCCATTTCGTGCACAAGCACGTTTTGGACGGGAACCCGGTAATGCTCGGTGATGTCTTTGCAGCACCGGTCGCATTCGGTGTAAAAATCAAACTCCGCCGATGCCTTAAGCGTAACGACGCCAGCGCTGTTTGAGACCCCGCCGGCTACTGCAATGGGCGACCGGAAGGGATACTGCCCGCTCGCAAGCTCAAAGCCCGAAAGGTCGAGGCTGTAGTCAAAGCGCAGCGCCCTGCCCTCTTCGGAGAAAACAGGCTTTAAATCGAGCTCCATAAAGGCCATTCCTTTAACAGTAATACCGATGAAAGCGTCACTGAAATATTATAAGGATATTCTGTGTTTCTGTCAAGTGATTTAGACGGTTTTGTCAATTATTTTCACCGTCCGGCACGGTCTCGCGCGTTACGTTGCGCAGCCAGCGCCCCGAACGGAAGCGGAAAATGCCGATTATACACTTCATCGGCTCGTCGCACAGCAGGAGGAAAAACACGATGGGAACGGGCAGATGCCAGTAAAGCCCAGCGAGTGCGCCGAGCGGCAGCGCCACCACATACATCAGCGTGATATCGAGCGCGAGCGCAAAGCGCGTATCGCCGCCGCCGCGCAGCACGCCCACGATATTCGAACAGTTGAAGGCCGAGAAAAAAACGATCACCGAAAACACCAGCATGATCTGCATCGAAAGCTCCTTGGTGGAGGCGGGCACGTTGTAGATCATTGCAAACGGCGCGCGCAGCAGGATAATGACGGCCGACGAAACAAGCCCGGCGGCGATGCTGATCAGCAGCAGTGTGGAGGCGACGCTGCGCGCGCGCTTCTCATTGCCCGAGCCGATCTCCTTGCCCACGAGCACGGCGGCGGAGCTCGCAAGCCCGAAGGTGTAAACCATGGCCAGTCGCTGCACGACGCTTGCGATGCTGTTCGCGGCGACCGCCTCCGAGCCCATGTGGCCGACGACCACCGACTGCAGCGTCATCCCCACGCCCCACATTGTTTCGTTGACAACGACCGGCAGGCTGTAGTGCAGGAAATCATGGAAAAGCGCATTGTCGAAGCGCATCACGTCGCGCAGCCGCAGCCTGATTTTCTGATCGAAACGGAATGCAAACAGGCAGGAAAGGGTCAGCTCGATGACGCGCGCAATCAGCGTCGCGGTGGCCGAGCCGCGGATGCCGAGCGCGGGCATGCCGAATTTGCCATAGATCAGAATCCAGTTGAGCACCGTATTCACGGCAAACGTGATAAAGTTGATCAGCAGCGGGATCCTCACGCTCTCCACACTGCGGATCACGTTGAGAAATGTCGTTGAAAAAGCCGAAAGAATATAGGAAAACCCGATGATTCTCAAAAACTGCGTGCCCAGCAGGATGACATGGGGATCCGTTGTGTAAATGGACATCACGGCTTCGGGGAAGACGAGCACCACAAACGCGAAAACCGCCGAAAAGAGCAGCGAAGCCCGCACCGCGAGGCCGATCACGCGCGAGATCGTCCGCGTGTCGCGCTTGCCCCAGTATTGCGACGTGAGCACGCTTGCACCGCTCGAAAGGCCGAAGAAAAACAGCGTCAGGATGAAAAACGGCTGGTTCGCAAGTGAGGAGGCGGAAATCTGATCCTGCCCGAGCGAGCCGAGCATGACCGTATCCATCATATTGACGCCGAAGCCGATGAGGTTCTGAAGTGCGATCGGGATCGAGAGAATTGCGAGCTGCTTATAGAACGACCGATCGCGCATGATCTGCGACATTGGTAACACTCCTTTAACATTACGGTGTTACCTTATCCGTCAGGATCACCCTCACCGTAATAATTATTTCAGCAAATCCTCGGCAGCAGCTCCCCCGAAGGCGGTGCGAGAAGCCGTTTGCCGCCGATTTTGGTATTGACAATCACATTCCCTGCGCGGCCCGAGCGGACGCGGCCGATGACGGCGGCGTTTGCGCCATACCGGCTCTGCCGCAGCGCCGTAAGCGCCGCCTGTGCGCGCGTCTGCGGCAGGATGACCGCCATGCGCCCCTCGCATGCCAGATAGAGCGGCTCGAGCCCCAGCAGGCCGCACAGCCCCTTTGCCGCGTCACACACCGGTATGGATTCTTCGTCGAGCTCGATGGTGACGCCGCTCTGCTCCGCGATTTCGCACAGCACCGTGGCAAGCCCTCCGCGCGTCGCGTCGCGCAGGCAGTGCACGGGCCCCGCGGCTTTCAGCAGGTCTTCAACAAGGCTCCAGAGCGGCGCGCAGTCGCTTTCAAGCTCCGTCTGCACGCCGTAAAGACCTCGCGCCGCGAGGATGGCCGCTCCGTGCCGGCCGATATCGCCCGTGACGAGCAGGGCGTCGCCCTCGCGAGCCCGCGCGCCGCCGGGCGCCGTATGCTGCTCCACCGAGCCGATGCCGGACGTGGTGATGTATACGCCGTCGCACTGCCCGCGCGCCACGACCTTGGTGTCGCCCGCCGCGAACGCGATGCCGGCTGCCCGGGCCGTCTGCGCCATCGAATCCGCGATCATGCGGAGCTTTTCCATTTCAAAGCCTTCCTCGATGATAAACGAGCAGGAGATAAAAAGAGGCCTCGCCGTCATGCAGGCGAGGTCGTTCACCGTACCGCAGACGCTGAGTTTTCCGATATTACCGCCCGGGAAGAATAAGGGCGTGACGACAAAGCCGTCCGTTGTAAAGGCGATGCGCCCTTTTTTCACCGCGAGCAGAGCGGCGTCGTCCGCCGTCAGCGCAGGGTTTCGGAAGGCCGACAGAAAAATCTCGTCGATCAGCCGCTTTGTCTGCGCGCCGCCCGCACCATGCGCCATCGTCACAAATTCCATAAAAACTCCGTTCCGCCGCTTCGCATCGGCACAACATTAAAAGCAAAGGCTTTTTTTTGCCACAAGCTTATTCAATCGCGGTAAACTATTGAAGCCGGAAAGTCGTTTCTTCCCCATCTACACTGAGATCGACCGTATTTTCATTGATCCACTTGACTGTATAATCCCTCTTGGATGTTGGTTCGCCCCAACTTTTAAAGCTTATACGACCTGAAGTTTCTTTTTTAAAAGGTGGTTTTACATAATAGGTATAGATCTCAACAGTATTAAAATCCAAACTTTCCCGAGTCATCAACGTGTATTTGTGATTTGGCGAATCAAAATAGTAATAGTAGCCTGGAGACCTAAAACCGTCTTCCCAACTAAGCAACAGCAATGAGCATATGAATACCAGCGTTAATAGAATTATCAGCACTATATCAATCGCTTTTCTAACTTTCGACTCTGTCATTCCGCATCGAAATATGAATAAAAAGGCAAGGCAAGCTGAAATTACTGCGATCCATAAAAAACCGGATGCCGTATAAATCAATGTGAAGCCGGTCAATCGGTATATGATCTGCAATACCGCCCATATCAATATCAGCAGTGCCGCAACGCAGACGAATATTTAGCTGACTTTATTTCTGGCTATGGCCTCGCGCAGCATTTCACGTCATCTTCTTCTATGTCCTGAATCGATCGTTTCCGGGCAGCCCTCCGTACTGATAATAGGCCGCGCAGGTCCCCTCGGATGAAACCATGCAGGGCCCGAGCGGGTTTTCCGGCTTGCAGGCTTTGCCGAAGCAGGCGCACTGCGGCGGCTCACAGCTGCCGCGCAGCACGTCGCCGCAGCGGCAGGCAGGGTTTTCCCTGCCTTCGAGCGGCGGCACGGAAAACCGCTTTTCCGCGTCAAACCGCTCGTATTCCGCCCGCAGCCGCAGGCCGGAATGCGGGATCACGCCGAGGCCTCGCCAGCGCGCATCGCACGGCTCCATAACCTTCGCGATGAGTGCGCGCGCCGCTTCGCTGCCCTGCGGAGTGACCACCCTCGTATAACAGTTTACCGCAAAAGGCATTCCTTTTGCAAGTCTTTTCAAAATTATATCAATTGCCAGCAGCATCTCCTGCGCGCCGAAACCCGCCACGGCGCCCGAGATGCCTTCCGCCGCCAGCCGCCGATAGACCTCCATGCCCGTGATGGCGCTCACGTGCCCCGGGTAGAGGAACGCATCCGCAGCGCCGTGCAGCAGATGATAGGCTTCTTCCATCGTCCGGTTCGAGCAGAGCAGAGAGAAGTTTCCGACGCCGGCCTGCGCCGCCTTTTTCACCGCAAGGCAGGCCGCAGGGACGGTCGTCTCGAAGCCGACCGATAAAAAAACGACCTCACGCCGCGGGTCCTCCGCCGCGACGGCGAGCGCGTCGAGCGGCGAATAGACCACCCGCAGCTGTACCCTGCCGCGCGCACGCAGGGCCGCAAGGCTCTCTTCGCTGCCCGGCACCCGCACCAGATCCCCAAAGCTGCAAATCAGCACGTCGCGGTGCCGCGCAAGCCAGCAGGCCTTGTCGATAAAGCCTGCGGGCGTGACGCAGACCGGGCAGCCCGGCCCCGCGATCAGCTTCACCTGCGGCGGCAGCAGGCTGCGGATTCCGTTGCGGAAGCCCTCTGCCGTGTGGGTGCCGCAGACCTCCATGATGCGCACCGGCGGGCCGTCATAACCCGTGAGCGCCCGGGCAAGCGGCTCATTGCTCTGCATTGATTTCCTCCAGCAGCTCGCGGGTCTCATCGGCTTCCTGCGCCGTGATGCGCGCGATCGCGATGCCCGCGTGGATCATTACGTAATCGCCCACGGCGACACGGTCGAGCAGCTCCACCGAGATCGAGCGGCGCACGCCCATGGCATCCACCGAGGCCATACCATCCGCAATACTTTCAACCCTTGCGGGCACTCCGACACACATGGCGGCTCCTTCCGCGCGGCGCCTATCTGGGGCCGCGGCTATCGAAAATAATGATTTCTTGCTGTTTGAGACAGGTCATTTGCTTTCCGCTGACAACCAAACCGCCGTGCTCTAAGCTATTATTATTAGCATGATTTCTTTATCGAAAATACAGCTTTTCCGCTCAGGCCAGGTGGGCCCACCGCTTTTTTCGCACTCAAACAGTTTCGCGATTTTTTCGCCAAAATATCCTGTTTCCATTTATACGGGCTTGCCCCGCGGCAACCGCTCGGGCATACCCGCGCGCCGGTCAGTCCCCCGCGCCCGCCATCCAGACCGCCGCCTGGCCGAGCGCGATGCCGCCGTCGTTTGCCGGCACCATCGAATGCAGCAGCAGATCAAAGCCGCTTTTTTCAAGCGCGCTCCGGCAGAGCTCAAGCAGCAGCAGATTCTGAAAGCAGCCGCCCGAAAGCGCCACGACGCCGAGCCCGGACATGGCGCGGCATTTTTCGCAGCCGAGCACGACCATCCGCGCGAGCGCCTCGTGAAAGCCATACGCAAGCATCGCCCGCGGCGTGCCGTCAAGCCGCTCCTCCAGCAGACGCGCAATCAGCGCGCCGGTGTTGAGCATGAAAGGGGCGCCGCCGACGATTTCCGGCTCAAATTCAAACCCCGTGGAGCCTTCGCGGGCGGCATATTCGAGCGTCATCGCGGCTTCGCCCTCAAAATCCGAGCGGGCCTTTACCCCGAGGACGGCGGCCGCCGCGTCAAAAAGCCTGCCCACGCTTGTGGATTTCACACAGTTAAGCCCCTGCGCAATCGCGGCCCGAGCGGCGGCAAGCTGCGGCGCGCTGCAGATGCCGAGCTCCGTCGCCGACTGCGCCGCTCGCTCGCCGCCCGCCTGAAGCAGCAGCGAGACGGCCGGGCGCCAGAATTCCACCGAAGCCGCGTCCCCGCCGAAAAGCGCGAAAGGCTCGATGGAGCCCGGGCGCTCAAAGCCGCGCAGCGAAGCAACGAGGAATTCGCCACCCCAGAGCGTGCCGTCCGCGCCATAACCCGTGCCGTCGAATGCGACGCCGATGACGGGCCCGGGCCGGCCGTTTTCCGCAAGGCAGGAGGCGATGTGCGCGAAATGGTGCTGCACGCCGAGCACGGGCAGCCCAAGGGAACGCGCGTAGTGCGAGGAGTGATAATCGGGGTGCAGGTCGCACACGGCGGCCTCGGGCCGCACCGAGAGCATTCCCTGCATGCGCAGGCGCGCCGCCTCGAGCGCCTCAATCGCGCGCGCGTCGCCGAGATCGCCGATATACGGCGAAAGATAGAGCTTCTGCCCGCTTGTGAGGCAGAAGGTGTTTTTGAGCTCCCC
>JARLHS010000142.1 GCA_031292115.1 Clostridia bacterium
AAACAGCGGCATCGTTTTTTCGGCGATACGATTCGCTGTGGGCGACCGGTCGCCGCACGATATCAGCGGTTACCAAACCGCCCGGTTGAAACCGGCGCGTCCATCGACAGTTCATTTTTGCAATTTAAAGTCGGATCGTTAAAATCTCGCGATGCATTAACCAAACAGATTAGCGCAGTACCCATCTAATTAAGTGCCTATTGCCGAAGCAATGTGCGGTTTCGCAAGCAGGCCAGCCCGTGGGAAGGGAGCTCATACTATTGATTCGACAGACATATGCAATAGCGCATGACTATCGCCCGGCGCAAATCGGCAGGCATTAGGATTCGGATGAGATCCGTATTTTAATGAAGGAATAGGATAAGGGCGGTCTCAGGTGCCTTAAGCACTTAAAACCTCCCTTATCCTGTTATTCGATAGACATGCGCCGAGAAAAGCCGTGCCATCCTCATCTTGCGCAAACGCATCGTATTCAGCGCTCCGTCATTGGCGTGAATAAACAAAGTGATGATTCACTTTGTCTATAAAAGATGAGTATTATTAAACCCGTACGGCCTAGATCAGCTCGATGATCGCCATCTCCGCGGCATCGCCGCGGCGCGGGCCCGTCCTTATGATACGTGTATAGCCGCCGTTTCTCTCGAGATACTTCGGCGCGATCTCGTCAAACAGCTTTTTTGAAACCGCTTCCTTTGTCACGAAGGCATACACCTGACGTTTGTTGTGAAGCGTGTTCTCCTTGCTCAGGGTAATCATCTTTTCCGTCATGGATCTGACTTCCTTAGCTCTGGCGACGGTTGTCTCTATCCGGCCCTTTTCTAAAAGGAACGTCACCATTGCCCTCAGCATGGCCAGCCTTTGATCCGTTGGCCTGCCGAGCTTTCTGGTTCCGGGCATCTGTAATCACTCCTTAACCGCTTTTGCGCAGGAAATTAATCTTCTTCCTTCTTGAGGGAAAATCCGAGTGAATTCAGCTTATTGATAACCTCTTCAAGCGATTTACGCCCGAGGTTCCTCACTTTCATCATGTCTTCCTCGGATTTGTTGATCAGGTCTTCCACCGTGTTGATGCCTGCGCGCTTCAGGCAGTTGAACGAGCGCACAGACAGGTCAAGCTCCTCAATAGTCATCTCGAGGACCTTTTCCTTGCTTTTATCGTCCTTCTCCACCATGATCTCGGCCTGCTGGGTCTCTGCGCAGAGCCCGATGAAGAGGTTGAGGTGCTCATTGAGAATCTTGGCGCCAAGAGATACCGATTCGGTTGCCGAAATCGTTCCGTCGGTCCAGACCTCCAGGGAAAGCTTGTCGTAATCGGTGATCTGGCCAACACGTGTGTTCTCAACGGAATAATTGACCTTCAAAACCGGCGTGTAGATGGAATCGACCGGAATAACGCCGATGACGGACTGCATGGTCTGTTTGTTACGCTCGGCGGGGACATAGCCGCGTCCCTTGTCGATCGTTATCTCCATATACAGCTTTGCGCCCGGGCTCAGCGTTGCTATATGCATGTTTGTGTTCAGAATCTCAACCTCGGAATCCGCTTTGATGTCACCGGCGGTCACCTTGCATTCGCCTTCGGCGTCAACATAGATGGTTTTCGGGCCGTCGCTGTGAAGTTTGGCTGTAAGGCCCTTCATATTGAGGATGATCTCTGTCACATCCTCCTTGACGCCCGGTATCGTTGAAAATTCATGCTGTATACCGTCTATTTTCACCTGCGTGACTGCGACACCCTGCAGCGATGAAAGTAGCACCCGCCTCAAGCTGTTGCCCAGAGTTGTGCCATAGCCGCGTTCCAGCGGCTCGACAATAAATCTTCCGTAGGAACCATCGGGCGAAAGCTCCGCGGTTTCTATCCTGGGCTTCTCTATTTCAATCATCTAAAGTACCCTCCTGACAGTCAGGCGCAGAGCGCCTGATTCGGTATGGCTCTCCCTTCCCATCTGCCGCGTTCCCGGGGCTATTTTTACTTCGAATAGTATTCAACGATCAGATGCTCTTCAACGTTGAGATCGATATCCTCACGGCTGGGCAGACTGACCACCCTGGCCTGCAGTGTGTTGCGGTCAAGATCGAGCCACTTGGGGATTGGGCGGGAGGAGTTCGCATCGATGACGGCCTTGAATTTATCGCTGCCGCGGCTGCTCTCCTTGATTTCGATAACATCGCCGGCCTTTGCCAGGAACGACGGAATGTTTACCTTCCTGCCGTTGACGGTAAAGTGGCCATGGCGCACAAGCTGCCTTGCCTCTGCATGGGAGCTCGCAAGCCCGAGCCTGTAAACGACGTTGTCGAGCCTTGTTTCCAGCAGCCTTAACAGGTTTTCACCCGTCATGCCGGGCTTTTTCGCGGCCATTTCAAAGTATCTGCTGAACTGGCGCTCGAGTACGCCGTAATAACGGCGCGCCTTCTGTTTGGCGCGAAGCTGGATACCATATTCGGAAGTCTTCTTCCGATCCTGCCCGTGCTGTCCGGGCGCATAGCTGCGGCGTCCGACCGCACATTTATTCGTGTAGCAGCGCTCCCCTTTGAGGAAGAGCTTCTGCCCCTCGCGGCGGCAAAGCTTGCATACCGCGTCGGTATATCTTGCCATTATGACACCTCCTGTGTTATTGCGCGTGTTGGATCAGACGCGTCTTCTTTTCGGCGGGCGGCATCCGTTATGCGGAATCGGTGTGACGTCCTTGATCATGTTTACTTCAAGCCCAGCGGCCTGAAGCGCACGGATCGCGGCCTCACGCCCCTGCCCCGGGCCCTTCACATAGACCTCCACGCTTTTCAGCCCATGCTCCATTGCGGCCTTTGCAGCCGTTTCCGCTGCCATCTGAGCGGCATACGGCGTCGACTTTCTTGAGCCGCGGAAACCCAAGCCTCCGGCGGAAGCCCACGAAAGAGAATTGCCCTGCACGTCGGTGATGGTGACAATTGTATTGTTGAAGGTTGACTGGATATGCGCAGCTCCGCGCTCGATGTTCTTTTTTTCGCGGCGCTTGTGCGAGGCGCTCGTTCCTGTCCTTCTGGTAGCAGTAGCCTTTGTGGCCATTCGATAATCCCTCCCTGCGTGTTACTTCTTCTTGTTGGCGATGGTTTTCTTGGGGCCCTTCCTTGTGCGTGCGTTTGTCTTCGTGCGCTGTCCACGTACAGGAAGCCCTTTGCGATGACGGATACCCCTGTAACAGCCGATTTCTGTCAGCCGTTTGATGTTCATTGCGGTATCCCGCCTGAGATCGCCTTCGATCTGATAGCTCTTGTCGATTATTTCACGCAGAGCGGAAATCTGTTCTTCGGTTAAATCCTTGACACGAATATCTGGATTTATACCGGCTTCGGCAAGAATATCGTTCGATGATTTGCGGCCAATGCCGAAGATATAGGTCAGGCCGATCTCGACCCGTTTATCCCTTGGCAGGTCAACGCCGCTTATACGCGCCATAATTGTTACACCTCCGTAATTAGCAGTTCGTCCTTAGCCCTGACGCTGTTTATGCTTGGGGTTTTCACAGATGACCATGATGCGGCCCCTGCGTTTGACAATCTTGCATTTCTCGCACATGGGTTTGACTGAAGGTCTGACTTTCACGGTTATCACCATGCCTTTCCTGAAAGCCGAATAAATACTGAAAGCTTTATTCTTTTACAAAGCCCGCCTATCGCACTTCAGGCGGCCTCCGTAAGTCAAAAGGTTATTTTGAGCGCCACGTGATACGCCCCCGGGTAAGATCATAAGGCGACATCTCAACTGTCACTTTGTCGCCGGGCAGGATGCGGATGTAGTTCATCCGCAGTTTTCCCGAAATGTGGGCAAGAATCATATGCCCGTTTGGGAGCTCCACCTGGAACATCGCGTTTGGCAGCGCCTCGCGCACTGTGCCCTCGATCTCAATTACATCGTCCTTCGACAAGCTGATACCCTCCTTCCGGCTCCGATTCGCCGCGCACGGCGAACGCATGAAGCGCCTTGTGCAGCCCGCGGTCTGTCGTGAATGCCTCATCCATCCGGCCAACGGCCTTCAGGTGCTTCAACTTCTTCTTCTTGGGCTTTTGGAGGCTCCTGAGCCTGCCGTCGGCAATCCTTACATAATTGACGTCCGCTTCAAGGCCGACCACTACGAAAAGCTTGCCGCTGTCGCGCCCCTTGAGCGAAAGTACCACCGCATTCAAACCGATCTCCATAAAAGCCTCCATTATGGCAACGTGAGGATGACCGGCCCGTTATCCGTAATGGCCACAGTGTGCTCAAAGTGGGCGGAAAGGGAGCCGTCGAGCGTTACGACTGTCCAGCCGTCGGAAAGCACCCTTACCCCGGCTGAGCCGGCATTGACCATTGGCTCAATGGCGATCGTCATGCCTGCCGCGAGCCTCGTTCCCCGGCCGCGCTGGCCGTAATTCGGCACATCGGGCGGCTCGTGCATCTCCTCGCCTATCCCATGGCCGACATACTGGCGCACGACGGAATAGCCTTCTGATTCCACATAACTCTGTACCGCAAAACCGATATCGCCGAGCCTTCCGCCCGCGCGCGCAGCCTTTATGCCTTCCATCAGGCTCTGCTGCGTTGCGCTCATCAGGCTGAGCGCATCTTCGCCCGCATCCCCCGCCGCAAAGGTCGCGGCGTTGTCGCCCTGATAGCCGTTGAGGATGGTGCCGATGTCGATACTGACGATATCGCCCTCCAGGATGCGCCGAGTGCCCGGAATCCCGTGGATCACTTCATTGTTGATGGAAACGCAGGCGCTTGCAGGGTAACCGTTATAGTGAAGAAATGACGGTTTTGCGCCATGCTTTGTGATAAACTCATAAACGATGGCATCTATCTCGCCTGTTGTGACGCCGGGCTTTACTGCGCTGCCCGCGAGCTGCAGCGCCTGCCCGGCAAGCCGCCCGGCTTCGCGCATTGCCGCGAGCTGCCGCGGAGTCTTCAGTGTGATCATGCTCATGCTTCCAATGCTTTTAGTGTAAGTGCGGTCGTGTCTGAAACTTCCTCCTGCCCCTCCACGACCCTTAACTTTTTCTGCGCGCCGTAATAGCCCTTGAGCGGCTCCGTCTGCGTATGGTAAACCTTCAGGCGGTCGAGCACCGTTTCCTGCCGGTCGTCTTTGCGCTGGATCAGCGCGCTGCCGCAGAGATCGCAGATGCCTTCGCTTTTGGAGGGCTTATAGACCATATGGTAGGAAGCGCCGCAATTGCCGCAGACCCTCCTGCCCGACATGCGCGCGACGATTCTCTCATCGCAGACGCTGATTTCGATAACCCTGTCGATACGCACGCCCATGGCGTCAAGCGCCTGTGCCTGCGGTACCGTGCGCGGAAAGCCGTCGAGGATAAAGCCTTTCGCACAGTCGGCCTCTTTCAGGCGCTCCTTAATGATGCCGATGATGATGTCGTCGGGCACCAGATCGCCCTTTTCAACAAAGGATTTCGCCCTTGCCCCGAGCTCCGTGCCGTTTTTCATGGCTTCACGCAGGATATTGCCCGTGGAGACCGCCGGAATGCCAAGTTTGTTGCTGATAACCTCCGCCTGTGTGCCCTTGCCGGCTCCAGGCGCCCCTAAAAGAATCAGATTCATTCGTGCCTCCAATTTATTCAAGGAAACCCTTGTAATGCCGCATCATCATCTGGGATTCGAGCGAGCGCATCGTGTCGAGCGCTACACCGACGACGATCAGTACGGTCGTGCCGCCGAGCGCGAAGCTCATGCCGGCACCGAGTGAAAGAAAGATCGGCAGTACGGCGATGACAGCGAGGAAAAGCGCCCCGATCAGCGTGATGCGGTAAAGGATATGCTTAATGTAATCCGACGTCGGCTTTCCCGGACGAATTCCGGGGATTCCGCCGTTGTTCTTTTTAAGGTTGTTGGCCATCTCATAAGGATTGTACTGGATATTGACATAGAAATAGTTAAACGCGATAATGAGCAGAAAATAAACGAGCGCATAGATCCAGCCCGTGGCGTTAAACCATTGCAGTACCGTTACCCACCAGCCCTTGGAGGTGGAAGTAACGAAGAACGACGAGATGGTGCCGGGGATCGCGACGATCGAGCTTGCGAAGATGATCGGCATGACGCCGGACATCGTCACCTTGATCGGGATGAAGGTATTCTGCCCGCCGTACATCTTGCGCCCAACGACACGCTTGGCATACTGGACGGGTATCCTTCTCTCGGCTTCGTTCATCAGCACGATTGCGGCGATGACCACGAGGAACAGCACTAGGACGGCGGGAACCAGGTAGAAATACTGCGTCGAGCCGCCGACCGCGAGGCTCCAGTACTTTTGGATCGAAAGAAAGATTGCGGGGCCGCGGCTGACGATACCTGCGAACAGTATAATCGAAATACCGTTGCCGATGCCCTTTTCATTGATCTGCTCGCCGAGCCACATGATAAGCGCGGCTCCGGCTGAAAATGCCGCGATGATGACAAACGCAGCCCAAACGCCAACCGCACCGTTCCTGTAATCTGAAAGCACGATGCCCTGATTGCGCAGGAAGATATAATAGAAGAATCCCTGCAGCAACCCGAGCCCGACGGTAACGTACCTTGTGATTTGCGCGATGACCTTGCGCCCGGTTTCGCCTTCTCTTTCGAGCCTGCCCAGGGCAGGAATGGCGACCGCCAGAAGCTGAATGATAATGGATGCATTGATATAGGGGCTGACAGACATTGCAAAAATCGTCGCCTTGGAGAATGCGCCGCCGGTCAGTATATCAATGTAACCAAAAAGGTTGTTTCCGTTGCTTGACATTGCATTCGAAAGCAGCTTTGCGTCAAGGAACGGCACGGTAATCGCCGAGCCGATCCTGAAGATCACGATGATCATCAGCGTGTAAAGCAGCTTCTTGCGAAGATCAGGTAATGCCCAGGCGTTTCGGATTGTCTGAAACATCTCAGATCACCTCGGCATTCCCGCCGGCGGCCTCGATCTTTTGCTTTGCGGCGGCCGAGAATGCGGCGGCTTTCACAGTCAGTTTCTTGGTAATCTCGCCTCTGCCGAGGACTTTGACTCCATCCTGCAGCTTTTTCAAAAGACCCGCGTCCACAAGCGCCTTTGCATCGATAACGGCGCCGTCTTCAAAACGCTCAAGAGCCTCGACATTGACATTTGCATACGTGGTTGCAAATATATTGACGAAACCGCGCTTCGGGATGCGTCGTGTCAGGGGCATCTGGCCGCCTTCGAAGCCCGGACGGACACCTCCGCCGGATCTCGCGTTTTGGCCCTTATGGCCCTTGCCAGCCGTTTTTCCATTGCCGGAACCGATACCTCTGCCTTTTCGGAAGGCCTCTTTGTTTGTGCCGGCCGCGGGTGCGAGTTCATAAAGCTTCATTTTGCGCACCTCCTTGTTTTAGCCTTCTACGACTTCTATCAAATAGGAAATCTCTGCTATCTTGCCTCTTGTCTGCGGGTTGTCCGGCTGTGTCACCGCATCGCGTATCTTGTGCAGACCCAATGCATGCGCAGTGGCGATGTGCGACTTTTTTCTGCCCGCAAGGCTTTTTAACAGCGTGATCTTAATTTCCGCCATTGTTATTTCCTCCCATATGGGCTAACCTAAAATCTCTTTAACTGTTTTTCCGCGGATATCGGCAACCTGCTGCGCAGTGCGCAGGGATGCAAGCCCGTTGATCGTCGCGCGAACAACATTACACGGGTTGTTGGAACGGATCGCCTTTGTACGGATATCCTTGATGCCCGTCACCTCAATGACTGCGCGCACCGGGCCGCCGGCAATTACGCCAGTGCCGGGAGCCGCCGGCTTGAGGAGCACGCGCCCCGCGCCGAAAACACCAACGACCTCATGCGGGATGGTCGTTCCGCGTGTGGAAATGTGAATCAGATTCTTTTTCGCGTCTTCGATGCCCTTGCGTATCGCGTCGGGCACTTCGCCCGCTTTTCCGAGGCCGAAGCCGATTGTGCCGTTACCGTCACCCACAACGACGAGCGCCGCAAATTTAAAGATGCGTCCGCCTTTGACAGTCTTTGATACACGGTTGATCGCAACAACCTTCTCTTTTAAATCCAGTGATGTGCCGTCTATCCTTGCCAAATACTATCCCTCCCCAATCAGAACCGGAGGCCGCCCTCGCGGGCACCCTCGGCAAGCTCTTTGATGCGGCCGTGATACAGGTAGCCGCCGCGGTCGAAGACCACACCGGTAATACCCTTTTCTACCGCTCTTTTCGCAACTTCGAGGCCTATTTTCTTCGCGGCCTCCTTGTTTCCGCCGATGCCGGCGAATTCCTTGTCACGGGTGGAAGCGGCAATGAGCGTCACGCCCTTTTTATCGTCGATAACCTGAGCGTAAATATGATTATGGGAGCGGAACACGTTCAGCCTCGGGCACTCGGCCGTGCCGGAGATCCGGTTTCGGATCCTCCCATGGCGCTTCTGCCGTGCCTGGTTGCTGTCCGGCCTTAAAACCATGTTTTTTCACTCCTTCATGAGATTCCTGGGTTCGGTTACTTCTTTGCGCCCTTCGCGCCTTTACCGGCTTTGCCTTCCTTACGGCGGACGACTTCGTCGGCATACTTGATGCCCTTGCCCTTGTAAGGCTCGGGAGGCCTTTTTTCGCGCACTTCGGCGGCGAACTGCCCGACCTGCTGCTTGTCGGCTCCGGAAATGATGATCTTGTTGGGCGCGGGCACATCAATGGCAATGCCAGGGATCTCCTCGACCTCCACCTGATGCGAATAGCCCAGATTCATCACGAGCTTGCTGCCCTGCTTGATGGCACGGTAGCCGACACCGTTGATGTCAAGCTCTTTTTTGAAGCCCGTCGTCACGCCAAGAACCATGTTGGCAATCAGCGTGCGCGTCAGCCCATGCAGCGATTTGTGGAACTTTTCCTCTGACGGGCGCTCCACGTGGATGAAGCCTTCGTCTTTGCGGATGATCATATCCGGGTGGAAAATCCGTGTAAGCGTGCCCTTTGGCCCCTTGACGGTGACCTCACTGCCGTTAACCGTTATATCCACACCGGCCGGCACTGTGATAGGCATTTTTCCAATTCGCGACATCTTAAGTTCCCCCTTACCACACAAACGCGAGAACTTCGCCGCCCACGTTTTCCTTGCGCGCCTGACGGTCGGTCATGACGCCTTTGGAAGTGGAGACGATAGCAACGCCGAGGCCCTTCATGACCTTCGGCATATCCTCGCAGTTTGCATATATGCGAAGGCCCGGCTTCGATACCCGTCGGAGCCCTGTGATGACCTGGGATTTATTAGGGCCGTACCTCAGGTTGATCCGGATGATGCCCTGCTTGTTGTCTTCAATCACCTGATAATTCCTGATATACCCTTCGTCAAGAAGAATCTGCGCGATGGCCTTCTTCATGTTGGACGCGGGCACATCGACGGTGTCATGCTTCGCCGAATTTGCATTGCGGATCCTGGTGATCATATCGGCTATTGTATCTGTAAGTTGCATGGCGTCGAACCTCCTTTGCTGTGTTTTACCAGCTAGCTTTCCTCACGCCCGGAATTTCGCCCTTGTGCGCGAGCTCTCTGAAACAGATACGGCATACGCCGTATTTTCTGAGATAGGCGTGCGGCCTGCCGCAGATTTTGCACCTGTTGTAGCGCCGTGTGGAATATTTCGGCTGTCTCTGCTGCTTGATGATCAATGATGTTTTGGCCACAACTTAACCTCCTTATCTGGCGTACGGGGCACCCATCAGCGTAAGCAGCTCACGGGCTTCCTCATCGGTCTTGGCGGTGGTGACAAAAACGATATCCATGCCGCGGACCTTGTCGATTTTATCGTATTCGATCTCGGGAAAAATGAGCTGTTCCTTCAGCCCCAGCGAATAGTTGCCCCTGCCGTCGAAGGAATTCGGGTTAATGCCGCGGAAATCCCTCACGCGCGGGAGCGCCACATTGAAAAGCCTGTCGAGAAACTCATACATTCTGTCTTGCCTGAGCGTCACCTTGACGCCGATGTTCATGCCCTCACGCAGCTTGAAGTTTGCCACCGATCTTTTTGCCTTGGTTACGACCGGCTTTTGGCCTGTGATGGCCGCAATATCCTTCGTAACCGCCTCAATGACCTTGGGATTGTCGCGCGCGTCGCCGCAGCCGACATTGATGATAATCTTATCAAGCTTCGGAATCTGCATCACACTCTTGTATGAAAATTTCTTCATTAAAGCGGGAGCGGGTTCCTTCATATAAAAATCCTTGAGTCTGGCCATATGCTATCCTCCTTGGCTGTTAAAGATTTCCGCCGCAATACTTGCAGACGCGCTGCTTCGTGCCGTCTGCGAAAATCTTGTTTGCTATCCGGGTGGCCTTGCCGCATTTGGGGCAAACAAGCATCACCTTGCAGGCGTATAACGCCCCTTCGGCTTTCACTATGCCGCCCTGTTGGCCCATTTTGCGGGGCTTGACGTGCTTCGTGACCATATTGCGCCCCTCAACGATGATCTTGCCTTCGTCAGGGCTGACCTCGAGCACCTTGCCTTTTTTGCCTTTGTCCTTACCGGAAATAATCATAACCGTGTCACCGGTTTTTACGTGTACTTTGCTCATTACGCTTGCACCTCCGTTCAAAGCACTTCGGGCGCCAGGCTGAGGATCTTAAGATATTCCTTCTCACGAAGCTCCCTCGCCACCGGCCCAAAAATACGTGTGCCCCTCGGGGTCTTGTCGTCTCTGATAATAACCGCTGCGTTTTCGTCAAAACGGATATAGCTGCCGTCGACGCGCTGGATGCCCTTTGCAGAGCGAACCACGACCGCCTTCACAACTTCGCCTTTTTTGACCACGCCGCCGGGTGTAGCCTTCTTAACCGAAGCAACCACCACGTCGCCGATATTTGCATACCTCCTGCGTGAGCCACCAAGTACACGAATGCACATGATCTCCTTCGCGCCGGTGTTGTCTGCAACCTTGAGGTAGGTTTGCTGCTGAATCACGGTGCCTCCTCCTTCCCTGCGCAGAAGACCTATTTGGCCTTCTCGATGATCTCGACCAGGCGCCACCTTTTATCCTTGGATATCGGGCGTGTCTCCATGATCGTTACCCTGTCGCCTATATTGCACTCGTTTTTTTCGTCGTGGGCTTTGAACCTGACGGTGTTTTTGATGACCTTCTTGTAAAGGGGGTGCTTCACATTGTCCACTATCGCGACAACGACGGTTTTATCCATCTTGTTGCTTACAACCTTACCCGTGCGGGTTTTTCTAAGGCTTCTTTCGTTCACCGTTCTTCCTCCCTTCCTTTACACCTGCATGTCTTCGCGCAGTTCATTTTCGCGTAGGATGGTATTGATGCGGGCAATGTCCTTCTTCACAACGGAAATCCGCATCGGGTTTTCAAGCTGGTTGATGGCATGCTGGAAGCGCAGGTTGAAAAGCTCTGCCTTGAGCTCTTTCATTTTGTCGTTGAGCTCATTTTCAGAAAGCTCTTTGATTTCCGCTGCTTTCATGACTGCTCACCACCCGTTTCCTGCTTTTTGATGAATCTGCACTTGATGGGCAGTTTATTAGAAGCGAGGCGCATGGCCTCCTTCGCATCCACTTCGGGGATGCCGCCCATTTCGAAGAGCACCCTGCCGGGTTTCACAACCGCGACCCAGTACTCAGGTGATCCCTTTCCGGAGCCCATGCGGGTTTCGGCGGGTTTCTCTGTAACCGGCTTGTCTGGGAATATTTTGATCCACACCTGGCCGCCGCGCTTGATGAAACGTGTCATCGCAACACGGGCCGCCTCGATTTGATTGGAGGTGATCCATGCCGGCTCAAGAGCTTCCAGGCCGAATTCGCCGTAGGTGATCGATGCGCCGCGCGTAGCCCTGCCGGTCATGCGGCCTCTCTGTACACGGCGATATTTGACTCTCTTAGGCATCAGCATTACTGCTCTCCTCCTTCCCTTCGGGTCTTCTTGACCTCGGGCAGGACCTCGCCCTTGTAGATCCATACTTTGACGCCGATGCGGCCGTAGGTCGTCTTCGCCTCGGCGAAGCCGTAGTCGATATCGGCGCGGATGGTCTGCAGGGGGATGGTTCCTTCGTGGTAATGCTCCTTGCGCGCGATTTCTGCTCCGCCCAGACGGCCTGCGACTCCGACCTTGATGCCCTTGGCATTCGCCTTCATGGCACGGCCGATCGCCTGCTTCATCGCACGGCGAAATGAAATGCGCTTTTCAAGCTGTGCAGCAATGTTTTCTGCGACAAGCTGAGCTTCGATATCCGGCGTCTTGACCTCGACGATGTTGATTGACACCGGTTTTTTCAGAATGGCTTCGCACTGCACACGGAGCTTATCTATCTCCGTGCCGCCCTTTCCGATGACCATTCCGGGCTTTGCACAATGAATATGAAGGCGTACGCGTGAAGCGTCGCGTTCGATTTCGATGCGCGGGATACCTGCGGCATAAAGGTTCTTTTTAAGGAGCTTCCTCAAGTTATAATCCTCGACAAGGATATCGCCGAAGAGGTCGTCTTTGGCAAACCATCTGGAATCCCAGTCCTTAATAACACCCACCCTAAAGCCATGCGGGTTTACTTTCTGGCCCATGTTCTACCTCCTCTTTGAATTATTCCTTCTCCGAAAGCTCGATGGTGATGTGCGATGAGCGCTTTAATATGCGGAACGCACGCCCCTGAGCTCTCGGCATAACGCGTTTAGCAGACGGGCCGGGACACACAAAACATTTGGATACATACAGCTTTGAAACATCCATGTCATGGTTTGTCTCGGCATTTGCCATGGCCGACTTCAGTAGCTTTACAAGCAACTCGCTGGCAGCCTTGGGGGTATGCTTTAAAATCGCCATCGCGACATTGGCTGGTTTGTTTCGGATCAGGTCAAGAACAATCTGAACCTTCCGAGGGGAAATTCTTGCATATCTGAGATGCGCCACTGCCTGCATTGTAATCCTCCTTTCGGCCGCTACTTAACAGCGTTTGAAACTTTTGAGCCGGAGTGGCCTCTAAAAATCCTTGTCGGCGCGAATTCGCCGAGCTTGTGGCCGACCATATCCTCCGTCACATAAACCGGCACGTGCTTGCGGCCATCGTGGACGGCTATGGTATGTCCTACAAAATCAGGGTAGATTGTGGAAGCACGGCTCCAGGTCTTGAGCACCTTTTTCTCGCCGGCCTTGTTCATGTCCCTGATCCTTTTCATCAAAGCCTCTTCAACATACGGGGCTTTCTTGACGCTTCTGCTCATATTCGGGGCATCCTCCTTTCAAACCGCTCTGCGCCGACTTCGCGGTACGCAGCGGTGCGGCATTTCACAGCCAACGGCGTCTTACTTGCCGCTGCGGTGCTTGACAATGAATTTATTTGAAGGAAGTCTGTGCTTGCGGGTCTTGTACCCGAGCGTGGGCTTGCCCCAAGGGGTAACAGGGCCCGGCCGGCCGATCGGGGATTTGCCTTCGCCGCCGCCGTGCGGATGATCGCACGGATTCATAACCGAGCCGCGCACGGAGGGCCTCCATCCCATATTGCGTTTGCGTCCCGCTGTGCCGAGCTTGACGTTCTCGTGGTCGATGTTGCCGATCTGCCCGATGGTCGCCATGCAGTTAAGCTGGAAGTTACGCAGCTCGCCCGAAGGGAGCCTGATAAGCGCATAACCGTTTTCCTTGGCCATCAGCTGTGCCATGATGCCCGCTGCGCGTGCGATCTGCCCGCCCTTGCCGGGGTAGATCTCGATGTTGTGCACAAAGGTGCCCACCGGTATACGCACAAGCGGCAGCGTGTTGCCGGGCTTGATATCGGCATTCTCGCCGGACTCAACCTTGTCACCCGGCTTGAGGCCGAGCGGCGCGAGGATATAGCGCTTTTCACCGTCTTCATACTGCACGAGCGCGATATACGCGGTGCGGTTCGGGTCGTATTCGACGGTAAGAACGGTGGCGGCTTCATTGAGCTTATCGCGCCTGAAATCCACCATCCGGTACTTTTTGCGGTTACCGCCGCCGCGGTGGCGCACGGTGATCCTGCCGTAGCTATTCCGACCGGAACTCTTCTGAAGGCTGTGGAGCAGGCTCTTTTCCGGCTCGACCTTCGAAAGCTCTTCGAACGTGGAGACGGACATGCCCCTGCGCCCGGGAGTGGTCGGGTTGTAATTTTTTATCGGCATTTGGTTCACTCCTTTTCAATGAAAGCCGGCATCAGGCCATGCCTTCGAAGAATTCGATGCCCTTTGAAGCGGGCTTGAGGGTAACGATGGCCTTTTTCCAATCCGGCTTGTAGCCGGAAAATTTGCCGACCCTCGTGGCCTTGCCCCGCACGTGCATCGTGTTGACCTTCTCGACCTTGACACCGAAAAGCGACTCGACCGCCTGTGCTATCTCGATCTTGTTCGCGCCCTTCGCGACCCGAAAGGTGTACCTTTTGTGCTGAACGCCCACCATGCTTTTTTCGGTGATGACAGGGCGAATGATGATCTCATGTGCATCTTTCATTATGCGTACACCTCCTCGATGGCTGCGACGGCATCCTTCACCACGATGAATTTATCGTAATTGAGGATATCGTATACATTGAGGCTGCCAACGATCGTCGTTTTGACGCCGGGAATATTGCGCGCGCTCTTGATGACCATTTCGTTCGGCGCAGCCGTGACGATCAGCGCCTTTTTGCCGGTGCCGAGCGCCGCGAGCATCGCGACGATGGATTTCGTCTTGATCTC
>JARLHS010000143.1 GCA_031292115.1 Clostridia bacterium
ACAAACAATTCCCTCTTCCGAAAGGAAGGTGGAATCGAATTGAATGGCCATCCATCATGCACGCCCCTGGAGGCGCGCGCTTCATTGCCCGTGAGGAAGCTTGAGCACGTCGTTCATACTGCCCGTGCGGTAGCCCTTGAGGTCAAGCGACACATAAGCGAAGCCGAAAGACTTGAGCTTTTCGTAGATGAGCGCCGCGTTGCCGTCTTCGAGTGCCAGGGGCATTTCTTCTGCGGGCAGCTCAATGCGCGCGATGTTCCCGTGATGACGCACGCGCACCTGCTTGAACCCCAGGTCGAGCAGGAACTGCTCGGATTTTTCGATCATTGCAAGCTTTTCGCGCGTGATCTTTTCGCCGTACGGCACCCTGGAGGCAAGGCAGGCGAACGAGGGTTTGTCCCAGGTTATCAGGCCCATTTCCTTTGAAAGAAGCCGGATTTCATCCTTTGTCAGCTCCGCCTCGCGCAGCGGGCTCAGCACGCCGAGCTCGGAGGCGGCGCGCAGCCCGGGGCGGTAGTCGCCGAGGTCGTCGCAATTGGAGCCCTCCGCTATCTGCAGGATGCCGCGCTCATCGGCAAGGCGGCGAATCTTTGAAAAAAGCTCGTTCTTGCAAAAAAAGCACCGCTCCGGCGGATTATCGGCGTAATTTTCGATGTCGAGCTCCTCGGAATCAATGACCACGTGCGGGATGCCGTAAAGAGCGGCGAATTCGGCGGCTTCTTTCATTTCGCGCTCGGGGTAGGTCGAGGAGCGCGCGGTGACGCCGAGCACCTTCTCACCGAGTGAATCAAATGCGCATTTGAGCAGAAAGGATGAATCCACCCCTCCCGAGAAGGCTACGGCAAGGCTGCCACAGGCCCTGAGCGACTGCATGAGTTTTTCCTTTTTGAGAAATGCGTCCATAATCGTTTCCCTGACTTTCCATGCCGAGATGACCCTGCCGTTTACTCAAATGTAAAACATCGGGTGACTTTCGGAGCCTTTATATTCGTCGATGAGATCCTGCAGCGTGATGGAATCAATGACGGCGTCGATGCTTTCGTTGATTCTATCCCATACACATTGTTTGATGCAGCTTTGAAGCGCGTTGTTCTCAATTTCGGCGTTTTCCGAATCCTCATCGATGACGGAAAGATCGCCCTCGAGGATGCGCAGAATCGTGCCCACGCGGATGGCGGAGGGCTTGTCGGCAAGAGTATAGCCCCCCTGGGCGCCCTTCACGCTTCTGACCAGCCCCGCTTTGCGCAGCAGCGAGAAAACCTGCTCCAGATAGTTGACGGAAATCCGCTGCCTGTCGGCGATGTTAAAAAGCGATACGTGGCTGCCGCTCGAATAAAGAGCAAGGTCAAGCATAGCGCGCAGGCCATATCTGCCTTTTGTCGATATTTTCATCGATACACACTCCAAAGAAAGTAATAGAATATAAATAGTATATATCAAAACATTTCAAACATCAAGCGGCATATTTTAATGAAGCATACTCGCCGCTGCCGCGGATGCTTTTGCTGCTATTTCATAGACATGCGCATTCAGATGCGGATGATACCCGCATCTGAATGCCTGCCGCTTTGCGGCATGCGGCGGCGGCAGCCGACAGGAGAGCCGTTTCATACGAATCTGGCAAAAGCATCACATGTTTTTGCACGCCGCTTCAAGCGGCGATAAAAAAGCGGTTTTATCGCTTTTTTAGTTGGGGATTCGTATTATAGGCAGGGTTGCAGTCGTCCGTCCCGCCGCACTTCTCAAGGTCGTCGTAAAAGGCGATTTTTTGATTGATTTTGACCGAGAACTTTTTAAGCTGCTTGATATTTTGCTCGATCGTGCATTTGTGCTCGATGAGAATCTGCTTGCGCGCGTTGATGGTGGCGTCGCCGACCCTGCACAGGGCGACATACCGCTTGATATCGGAGATGGGCATCCCCGTATCTCGCAGGCAGCAGATCAGCGATATCCAGTCAAAATCCTGGTCGCTGAAAATGCGGTTGCCGTTTTTGTCACGCTCAATATAGGGCAGCAGCCCTTCCTTTTCATAGTACCGGAGAGTGTACTCCGTCAGCCCGACCCTCTGAGACATGATCTTGATGCTGTATCCCATACCGCCGACACTCCCTCCTGCTTTTTCAGGCACTTTTTAAATATACGTCCGATAGGGCCGCTTTTGCAGCGATTCAGTTGGCTGCGGAGATTTAATAATAAAACCCGGATTGCGGACGGAGCAACAGAGTTCGTAGGGGGCAAAACCTGCCCCCGGTCTGGCGCGGATTTCGCGCGGTGCTCCTGAAGAGCCGTTACCGCCCGTCGTAATAGAATTCGTCGACCCGGTGAAGCGCGGGGAAAAGCTTCAGCCATGCCAGCACGACGGCAATGGTGCCGACGCCGCCGATGATCGCGGCGGGCACGGGGCCGAACCAGGAGGCTGTCAGGCCCGACTCAAATTCGCCGAGCTGGTTGGAAGTGCCGATGAAAAGCTGATTTACCGAGTTCACGCGGCCGCGCATGGCGTCGGGCGTTTCAATCTGCACGAGCGTCGAGCGGATGACGACGCTGAAAACATCCGACGCGCCGAGCACGATGAGGATGAGGAAGGAGAGCCAGAAGGATCTGGAGACGGCGAAAATGATCGTGGCGACGCCGAAGCATGAAACGGCGGCAAACAGCACATGCCCGACATGCCGGCGGATGGGCTTACGCGAGAGGATATACGACATGACCATCGCGCCGATGGCCGGCGCCGAGCGCAATCCGCCGAGGCCCAGCGAGCCCACATGCAGGATGTTTTCCGCATAAATGGGCAGCAGCGCGGTTGCGCCGCCGAAAAGCACGGCAAAAAGATCGAGCGAGATGGCGCCCAGCACCACTTCTCTGCTCTTGATAAACGAGATCCCCGTCATTAAAGATCGGGCCGTCACCGGCTCGCGCTCGGCCTGCTCCTGCATGACCCGGATAAAGAGGATAAAGACCGTGGAAAACAGCGAGCAGATGCCGGAGATCAGATAAACGACGCCGGGGCCTGTGACATAAAGGAACCCCCCGAGCGCCGGCCCGGCGATCGTGGCCACCTGAGCGGCGGAAGCGGCGCCTGCCGTCGCGCGTGTGAAGGATTCCTTTGAGACGATGTTCGGCAGCAGCGACTGCATGGCCGGGCCCTGAAAAGCATTGGCCATGCCAATGAGGAAAACGGCGGCGAGAATCCCTTCGCGAGTCATCAGC
>JARLHS010000144.1 GCA_031292115.1 Clostridia bacterium
ATGACCGGCAGCGCGCCGGTAATCAGGCCCGGATTAAGCGCCAGATCCCACGCGTCGCCGTCGTATCCGACAGCCGTGGAAATCACCTTGGCACAGTCGATGACGCTTCCGCCGCCCACGGCGACGATAACGTCCGTCTTGTGCTGCCTGCACAGCGAGACACCTCTGCGCACGGTCTCGATCCTGGGGTTGGGCTCCACGCCGCCGAGCTCCACGCAGTCGATCACGTTCTGCCCGAATATTGCCTGCACCGTTTGATAAAGGCCCGTCTTTTTAATGCTGCCGCCGCCATAGACTAGCAGCGCCCTCGTTCCGAGCCGTTTGACTGCCGGGCCCAGCTGCCCGATCTGCCCTTTGCCGAAGTATACCTCGGTAGGGATATGAAAATAAAAATTGTCCATCAGATGCCACTCTCCTTTTAAAACTCATCCGGCGCCGCACACAGGCCGGCCGCGAAACTTGCTCACCAGGCGTGCCTGCCGGCATCCGCCTGCGAAGGCGCAGGATACTCCGTGCATCAGATTCAGTATATCGTTTAGAGGATACTCTAAGTCAATAGCCAAGGAAAGAAAATGTGTGAAGCAGGGCCCCCGCGGCGGCCGGATAAACACCGGGGCCGCCTCGATTAAGGCGGCCTCTCCTGCATGCGCCTGAGCGGTCTACCATTTGTTCCGGACTTTTTCGGCAAACCCCGGGAAATCCCTGATCCGGATTTCCTGCCCGTCGTCCAGGACGGCTTTGCCGGTGTATCTGCCGAAGACCTGATGCTGATCGCTTGCGATAATCAGCAGGTTGTCGTTTGAGCTGCGGTCCAGGATGGGGACGAAATCCATCTCAAACCGCCCGTCATTGGAGGTAAAGACCCACGGCCTGAGAAAGTCGTCCTGCCCGTTTTCTTTTTTCGGGATCACAAACGTCACCTGATCGAGCTTGCTTGCCTTCCCGTCATAAAACAGCATGTTTTCGCTCGCGGCCGACGTATCCCCGAATCCATAGCCGATATTGAAGCCGAAGGTTTTCCCGTCCGCCATGCCCGAGCCGGAGCCCCAGTACCACATGTTGCGATAGGCCCAGACACCTCTTCCCCAATCGAGCACCGCGAAGGAATCGCTCTTCCGGAATATGTATTCCGCGCTGCCGCAGGTTATGCTGCCCGCAGCCCGCAGACAGTTTGTTTTTTGATTGTAATAGAAGGCTTTCGGGCTTTCTTTAAAGGGCGTTGCGATCACCATGGTTTCCGCCGGCGCGTCCGTGAGCGTGATATCGGCCCTGAGATCCTGATGATCGGCAAAGTCCTTCACTTCGCAAAGCAAATGCCGCGCGGCTCCGTCGTTGAGAAACTCCAGCTTCATTTTTTTGCCCTGAAACTTCACGTCCCCGGATTCGGAGCTGGACGGGAAGCCGGTCTTCCCAAGCGGCAGCAGCGTCATGTTGCCTGCCGACGTCTGCCGGGGCAGCCTGAAATCCAGCAGGGTCACGCTCGCAAGCCCCATATAGGAGTTGTCTGCAATCGTCAGCGCCAGGGCATAATCGCCGTTGCTGATCAGATAGTAATCCCATTCCTTGATCCTCAGCCGGCTGGCCTTCACAGCCCTCCTGTCATAGGTGAGCAAAAGCTTCGTCGCGTAGCCGGTTTGGTTTAAGTGACCGTTTTCGTCAAGCAGGGGCTGAGGCTCAACCATCCTTCTTTGCATGTCAACGCTCCTTTCTGCCGCCGCGCAGCACGGGTAAGGGGGAGCCGCTCCTTTGCCGCCCGGAGCCCGGCTCCCTTTACCGCTATTATACCACTTGGCTGCTGCGATTTCACGCCGGTGCGGCGCTTTCTAAGCGCATGGGAAAATATTTCTTCTCCGCCTGCCCCCGAATATCCCGGGGCACGGGTGCTTTTTTTGCCTGAACGCCGGGAAGCGGCGGCAGTATGCTGGCAGCTCTTCCATTTCGGGCAATAATATAGTATGATAGGAGCAGAGAACAGGAAAAAGGCCGGTTTTAAAAAGGAGAAATCACGTTGGATCAAAAAATGACGGACATGCTCGCGGCGCGCGCAAGGCAGGCGCGCGCGAACGCCTACGCGCCCTATTCGCACTTTCAGGTGGGTGCGGCGCTGCTGTGCGACGGCGGCGAAATCTTTACGGGCTGCAATATGGAGAACGCCTCGTTCGGCGCGACGATCTGCGCGGAGCGCGCGGCGGCCGCGGCAGCCGTTTGCGCCGGCAAGCGCAGGTTTGAGGCAATCTGCATCGCGGCGGGCGATGAAACGGTGGTGCCGTGCGGCCTCTGCCGGCAGGTGCTGTGCGAATTCGGGCCGGATATGCTTGTCCTGTGCTGCTCGAAGGACGCAGTCAAGGCATACACGCTGCGTGAGCTGCTCCCTGACGCATTCTCGGGCTTCACGCCCGGCATGTGAGGGCGCACCATGGAATATGACCTGACGAATGTTTCCGCCGTACGGGCGCTTCTCGCGTCGCACGGGTTTCACTTCTCAAAGGCGCTCGGGCAGAATTTCCTGGTGGATCCGACCGTAAGCCCGCGCATGGCCGAGCTCTGCGGCGCGGATGAAAATATCGGTGTGCTCGAAATCGGCCCGGGCATCGGGGTGCTGACCGCCGAGCTTGCGGAGCGCGCCGCGCGCGTTGTGGCCGTGGAGCTTGACGCCCGGCTCATGCCCGTGCTCGCACAGACGCTCGCCGGGATTGAAAATGTGAAGCTCGTGAATGCCGATGTGCTCAAGATCGATCTGCTGCAGCTCATCGAGCAGGAATTCGCGGGGCTCGATGTTGTCTGCTGCGCAAACCTGCCCTATTATATCACGTCGCCTGTCATCATGAGCCTGCTTGAACGGCGCCTGCCGCTGGGCAGCGTCACCGTTATGGTACAGCGCGAAGCGGCCATGCGGCTTTGCGCCCCTCCCGGCAGAAGAGAAGCCGGTGCCGTGAGCTGCGCCGTAAGCTACTACTCCGAGCCGCATCTGCTCTTCGACGTGCCGTCGGTAAGCTTCATGCCGCGGCCGAAGGTGGATTCAAGCGTGATCCGCCTTGATATCCGCAAATGCCCGCCTGTGCGCTGCGGTGACGAACGCCTGATGTTCCGCATTATCCGCGCAGCGTTTAACCAGCGGCGCAAGACGCTCCTCAACGCGCTCTCCGCCGGCCTCTCGCTCCCGAAAGAGCAGGTGGGGCAAGCGCTCGACGAAGCCGGTATCAGCCGCAGCGAGCGCGGTGAGCGGCTTACGCTCGAAGACTTCGCGCGTCTCAGCGACATCCCCTGCATCCGCGGCGTACCGCAATAATACGAATCTCCGATTAAACAAACCACGGGGCCGCCGCCTCGCCGGGGGCCGGGGGGCCCCGCACAATGAACCCGCGGCCTGCCGCCATGCCCGCGGCCGTGCCCCCCCACCCCACGCCCCCGCCCCACCCACAACCAAC
>JARLHS010000145.1 GCA_031292115.1 Clostridia bacterium
CACGGCATGTGATTTAAAAATAAACACAGCTTCAATCGCGGGTTTTCCGGGGCGAACCCACGGCAAACCCCGCTTAATATATCCATGCTATCGTGCGCTCAGCCGATCCGGGCGTTTCTCATATCCTCCAGAACATCCTCCGGCGTGTAGGACATCCTGTACCACATCGAAGCGAGCGCGATGACCGTTACCACAAGCGCAACAATCGTGTTTTCGATCAGGTCGCCGCGGAAAGAATCGCTGCTGTAGAGCAGCAGCCTGACGGAGGCGGCTGCCGAGCGGGCGGACATGCCGTATTCAAACAGATCAACCAGGAAGGGGGAAACCAATGCCGAGACCGCCGCGAAAATCACGGTGAAAACCGTAATGATCACCGGCGTGAGCTTCGTGATGCGCTTTGCGAGCAGCTTATAGCCCTTGAAGGCCAGAAACACAGTGAGCAGATAGGTCAGATACGAAAGCCGGCCCAGCTTCAGCGCAAGCGCCGCGGCGGAGATCACCGTGCCAAGCGCGGTGCCGGCGAGCGCGCCGACGATGCCGAACAGATAGAGGCCCCCCTGCAGTTCCTGCTGCTGGTGTGTCTGCTCCTCGAGCATCGACAGCTGCTCCCGATAACAGGAGGAATGCACCCAAACGGCAAGGCGGTTTTCAAAGGCAATCTTCTGATCGCATCCGGCGCCGCCGCAATAGGCACAGTGGTCATCCTGACGGAGGTTGAGTTCCTTCATCAGAGAGGGCAGCCGGTTAATGCCTTCAATCAGGCGATTTTCGATGCTGCCGAACCCGCCGCCCACCGTAAATACCAGCGTGTTGCCCGTCACCTTTGCGTTGCGCAGCGCCCGCACCGAGTTGCCGGATTTGCGGAATTCCCGTATTTGCGCCTCAAGCTCCTTGGGCGTACGCGAGGAATCCTCCGCGAAGGCGACCGTGAGTCGGTAGGTCGCACTGTTTTTATGGCGCACGAGGGCAATGGAGAAGAGCAGCCCGTCATGTTCGCCGAAAACGGTCTCGTTCCGGAATACCCAGCCTTTTCCTTCGGAGAATTCCCTGAGTTTGTTCCACTTCATATTTTATCAGACTCCATTTTCTACAATCGAAGGCTCGCCCTCAAAGGCCAGCACCTGAGCAAGCGCAGGGATAGAATTCGACGCACCCATGAGCGAGACCGCAATCGAGGAGGCAACCGAAGCGCGGCGAAGCGTTTCCCCGATCGGGAGCTCCTCAAGCACACCGGCGAGGAAGTAGCCCGTAAAGGTATCTCCCGCAGCGGTGGTATCGACCACTTTTACGGGATAGATGCCGTGCGCGGCGCTGACCTGCCCGTCGCTGTAGCGGACGCCCTGCCTGCCGAGGGTCAGCACCACGCGGCTGCCGGGGTACTTTTTGAGAAGGCCGCCGGTGATTTCATCCGGCACGCCATTGCCGCTGAGCGCGGCGCCTTCGATCTCCTTGAGGATGAACCATGTGACGTATTCAAGCGGATACCCTGCGATACGCTCGTCCACCGGAGACGGGTTGAATGCGATGCGCAGCCCCTGCCGGTGCGCGGCCTCCATAATTTCCGCGATGCCGCTGATCTCGTTCTGGAGCAGCAGAATGTCGCCCTCGCCGAAACGGCAGATGACGCGCCGGATAAACTCCGGGCCGATCTCGGCATTCGCCCCGCCGTGGAGCAGGATGCAGTTCTGGCCGGAGCGGTCAACCTGGATGACGGCGTGGCCCGAAACTCCGCTGCCGACCGCGACGTTTGAAACGTCGGCTCCGGCTCCGCGCAGCCTCTCCGTCAGGATGGCGCCGTCGCTGCCAACCATACCGGCGTGAAAGACATCGGCCCCGGCCCTTGCGAGCGCCACGGATTGATTGAGCCCCTTCCCTCCGCAGAAAATTTCGAGCTTGCGCGAGGGAATGGTCTCGCCCGGCTGCACAAGATGTTCCACCGAATAGACATAATCAATGTTCAATGACCCGAAATTCAGTATTTTCATAGCTACCTCCATGACGCGGCGGTGTAAATAAACGGGAGACTGCCGTGGATGCAGAGCAATATTACAGTGCCGGGGACGACGGGCCGGCTGCGGCGGGCCTATTTGCCGATTCCGGCCGGGCACTGTAAATAATTCTGATTTGGTGGCCGAATTTATGTAAAACCCCTATGCAAACGCCGGAAAATATGGTATATTTCAAAAAAGGAGGCCTGTATATGAAAAAATATGTTTGCTCCGTATGCGGCTATGTCTATGACCCTGCCGAAGGCGACCCCGACAACGGCATCGCGGCCGCCACGCCCTATGAGGCGCTGCCCGACGCCTGGAGTTGACCTGTTTGCGGCGTTTCAAAAGAAAGCATCGGGCCCGAAGGCGAGTAGGCAGCCAGGCGGCACCCGGTGCCGCGTGATTTCCACGGGCGGATATAAAAAAGGGACTATTGGCACCGACCCGGCGCCGAGTCCCTTTTTTTATTGTAGAATTCGCCGTGTCGCCCTGTCACGGCAGAGGCGCCTGGCAGACATCGGAAAGCTCGACGAAAAGCGGGGAGAAACGGTCGGCAAGGTAATCGGCGCCGTTTTCCGCGACATAATCGGGCAGTGAAGAATCCACACGCACGGGGATCGTGAACGCCACGGTAGTGCCCGTGCCGGGCTCACTGCGCACAGCGACCGTGCCGCCGTGCAATGCGACGACGCATTTGACGAGCGAAAGCCCGATGCCCGCGCCGCCATAAAGCCCCCCTTCCGGATCTCGTGTGAAGTAGGGCTTGAAAATATACTGCAGCAGCTCAGGGTTGATGCCCGCACCCTTATCCGTCACCGCAACGACGACCTGGCTGCCATGCGCTTCCGCCTTGACCTTGATGCGGTTGCCCTCGCAGGTGTATTTGCAGGCGTTTGAAATCAGATTGAGAAACACCGTGGAAAGCTTCTGCGGGTCGAAAGAAACGAAAAGCCTTTCCTGAGGGATTTCCGCCTCAAGCGGGATGCCGATTGAGGCCGTGAGCACCGCCGCCGCGCTGCAAAGGCCGGAAAAAAACTGGAAGATGTCTCCGTTGCGCCGCCGCAGCGCGCTGACGCCCGAACGGTAGCGCGCGATGGCCGCAATATTGTTTGACAGGCGCAGCATGCGGTAGCAGTTGTGGGTGATGAGCCGCACATAATCGAGCATGGTCTCATCCTCGCTGCTTTCAAGGCGGCGTGCCATGAGCCCCAGTGTGGAGAAGATAATGGTCAGCGGCAGCTTGTATTCGTTCGAGAATGCGGTAATGATGCTCATCGCTTCCGGCTGCCCGCTTTGAACATCGCCGCTGAGGCCGTTGCCGAGGATGATGATGCAGGCGTAAAGTACATCATTTTCTATCATGGGGATAAAACACGAATGAATGGAATTAAACGGCTCGGTGGGCAGATCCCTGAAAAACGGGATGCCGCCCTTCAGCTGATCGATAATCGGCGAGGGATCGTTTTTGACGAACAAATCGATAATGCCGTCGGGCAGCGCAAGCGTCGGCATACGCCTGAGGGTTTCCGCATTTGCCCAGCAGCACTTTAAATGTTCGTCCGTGACAACAACCGCCAGATCCTTGCATTCCAGGACATTCTCCGCAGATGCGATCAGGTTTTCAAAACGATTCGGATTATTATCCAAACTTATACAGCTCATTTCCTCTTATCGGTTAACATTATTATATCATTAAAACATAGGAAGTAAACCCTCGGGCCGGACATTGTTTACAGTACGGAAAAATTGGCCGAAACGCTATATATTCTATAGACATCGACAAAAATTAAACAAGAATATTGTATATCATGTGAAAATGGTTTAAAATATACTTGGAATTAAAAATTTGGAGGGCTACAGCATGAGCATCAAAATTGGCATCAATGGTTTCGGTAGTATAGGCAGGCTGGTTTTCCGTGCGGGGCTGGATAATCCCGATTTTGAGTTTGTCGGCATTAATGATCCGTTCATGACGCCGGATTATATGGCGTATATGCTCAAGTACGACAGCATTCACGGAAGGTTCGAGGGCGAGATCGGCAGCACGGCAAACTCCATCGTCGTCAATGGGAAAGACATCAAGTTTTTTGCCTGTAAGGATCCGAAGGATATCCCGTGGGGCGCTGTCGGAGCGGATTACGTTGTGGAATCCACAGGCGTTTTCACCACGGTGGAGAAGGCTTCCGCCCATCTCGCCGGAGGAGCAAAAAAAGTCATTATCTCCGCCCCGTCGGCCGATGCGCCGATGTTTGTCATGGGCGTAAACCATAATAATTATACAAGCGATATGAAAGTGGTTTCCAATGCTTCCTGCACCACCAACTGCCTTGCACCGCTGGCAAAGGTGATCAACGACAGCTTTGGTATTGTCGACGGCCTGATGACGACCGTCCATTCCACCACCAACACACAGAAGACCAACGACGCGCCCTCGAGCAGAGACTGGAGAGGCGGCCGCGCCGCTTCCGCCAACATTATCCCTTCCTCCACGGGCGCCGCAAAGGCCGTGGGCAAGGTGATCCCCGAGCTCAACAAAAAGCTCACCGGCATGTCGCTGCGTGTGCCGACCCTTGACGTATCCGTCGTCGATCTGACGGTCAACCTTGCAAAGCCCGCCACCTATGCGGAAATCTGCGCCGCCGTGAAGGCCGCCTCGGAAGGCGAGCTCAAGGGCATTCTGGGTTATACGGAGGAGCCGGTCGTTTCCTCTGATTTCATCCATGATCCTCGCACGTCGATTTTTGACGCCAAGGCCGGCATTGCGCTCACCGATACCTTCGTCAAGCTCATCGCGTGGTACGACAACGAATGGGGCTATTCCCAGAAGGTGCTCGACCTTGCCAAGCATATGGCTGCCGTCGACGCCAAATAGAGACTCTGACACAAGGGGGCTATACACCGGCATTTGCCGGCGTATAGCCCCCTTTTTTAACCTTTAGGCTTCGTTTCCGGTCTATGCCTGGCCGCAGTCGATATAATCGCCTGATTTTTCAGCATCGTCCCTGTCGCGCAGGGTCCGGGAAAGAAGATAAGAGATGGCCGCAGCGGCTGTGAACAGAACGGAAACCACGGCAATGATTACGCCGAATGTACGCCAGATTTTCATAATGGCTCAATCCTTCCTTTTACCTGAAGCGGCAACAATACTAATTTCACTTTGAAAGTATATCTACGCAAAAATCCACAGTTGCAGACAGCAAAGCCCCTGCATATTTTTGCGGGATATTCTCTAAACCTTTTGTATGGTGTCAAATTGAAATTGGTATGAAACGCCTGTCCTGTGGGTGATAAATCAGCGGCGGCATATGCCGCCCCCCACCGCAAAGCGGCAGGCATTTGAAATACGGATGAAATCCGTATTTCAATGGGAAAATAGTATAATACAATACTATCATAGTTCAAAAATACAAGGGTGTCAATAACCAAAATGAAAGCCCCCCGGCGCAACCGGGGAGCTTTTTATGCGTTGGCCTTATTGAGCTTCGTGGCGAGCTGTGATTTCCTTCGCGCGGCCGTGTTCTTTGAAAGGATACCCTTCGCGACTGCCTTGTCGATGGTTACGATGGCGGCCTTGAAGCTCACGTCTTTATCCTGTGCAGCGGACGTAATGGCGGTGTCGGCCTTCTTGATGGAGGTCCTGAGCGCGGATTTAACCATCTTATTGCGAAGAGCCCTGACTTCGCCAATTTTAACGCGCTTTTTTGCAGACTTGATATTCGGCATAATGACACCCCCTTTAATGCCCGGTTTCATCTCATAAAATTGCGCATCCATAATCATACCATTCCCGGCGGAAAAAAGCAAGACTTTTTTTTAAAACGGCGTATCCATGCCGCTTTGGAGGCCTGTCTTGAATTTGTGCGCGAAAAATGTTATAATATTACTATCCACTGAACAGACGATGAAACCGATCTTTCCATGCCGCTTCCGGCGGCGTGCAAAGCATTCATTCAATGATGTTTAATTGCCGCCGCAATCGGATGACGATCAAATAAATCAGGCCGGGATGCTTGAGAGCGGCCTGAAATTGCAGGGAGGGGCTTGTTTTGCACGAATATGACAATTGTGTCGTGGAAAACGAAAATGGCGCCGGTGTCGCTTCGGGGTATGTGACGAGATGTGACCGTGAAACGATGACAGTCAGCCTCACGGCCGGGTGCCTGCTCAAAAAGCAGCAGCCCGTACGCATCTATGTCCACAACAGCGCCAGCGGAGAGTGCCGGTATGAGGCGGAGGTTGCCTGCGCCAGCGCAAACGAGGCAGATTTTACGATTCTGAAGTTTACGGGTCAAGCAGATCAGCGGCAGTATCTGCGCATCAGCAGGCAGCTTCATTACCGCATCTATTACCGTTTTCAGGGCGACAGGAAGGTAAAGCTGCCCGCCGCGGCCGATATCACCATCCTGAATCTCGGTGCTCTGGGCATGCTTTTCAACAGTGAGGCGCAGTTTGAGCCGGGCTTTATCTTTCCGCTGAAAATCACCGATACCGCAAAGCCCGTTGAGCTGACCGTGCAGGTGCAGCGCAGGGAGGAATTCCAGCGCAGCGTCAATTACGGCTGTGTCTTCCGCAATATCAGCGGGAAGCAGAAGGACGAGCTCGACAAATATGTCTTGAGGGAGCAGATCGGGCAGCGAAGGGAAGAAGCGCTGCAGTTCTGATATCCTTACGGCGGCTTTTGCTTTTGGCCGATTTGATGAAAAGGGGGCACGCCGCTTATGGGTTACAGTGTTTTTCTGGTGGAGGATAACCTTGAGCTCGGCGAGCTTTTAAAAAGCTACCTTGAGCGCGAGGGATTTGCCGTGCGGTATTTCAGCCTCGGGCTTCCGGCCGAGGCCGCCATCGTCGAGCACCCGCAGCTGTGGGTGCTCGACATCATGCTGCCCGATACCGACGGCTTCGAGATTATCAAAAAGATTAAGGCCGAAACGCCCGAGGTGCCCGTGATCTTCATTTCGGCGCGCGACCAGACGCTCGACCGCGTGCTCGGGCTTGAGATGGGCAGCGACGACTATATCGCCAAGCCGTTTCTGCCGCGGGAGCTTGTCATCCGCGCAAAGAAGCTGCTTGAGCGCACCTACGGCGCCCAGCAGGGCGTTACCGGGAAGGTCTACCTCTTCGACGGCTACCGCATTGACGAAGACAGGCGCAGCGTTGCGGACGGTGAGACTGAGATACCGCTCACCTCAAAGGAGGCCGACCTCGTGCTCGCCTTCGCGGCAAACGCCGGCAGGCCCTTTTCCCGCGACGCGCTGCTCAACCTCGTATGGGACGATAACTATTTCGGCAGCGACCGGGTTGTGGATGATCTCATCCGCCGCGTGCGCAAGAAAATGCCGCGACTGCGCATCGAAACGGTCTACGGTCAAGGCTACCGGCTGATGGTGTAGGGTATGAAAATAAAGAGGCTGCGCGATCTTTCGATCGGCTTCAAGCTCTGGCTGCTGTTTATCTGCTTTGTCATCCCCTGCATCCTGCTTCTGGGCCTCTGCTTCAGACAGGTGCTCGGCTACACGCGCGACGAAGAGGTCTTCGCGAGCATCGAATCCGCGCAGAAGCTGCTGAGCAGTGAAAACCTCAGCGGCACGGTCGTCAATTCCGAGGCGTATGACGCCTCGATTTCGGTCTATCACATCGGCATCGTTTCGCACAAGGTCAAATACATGACCTTCCCGAACACAAGCTACGGCCTGCTGCTGACGCCGCTTATCGAAAAAATGACCACGGGCTTTTCCTCTCAGCCGGCCGGCACGCGAAAATACAAATATGTGACAAAGAACTATGCGCTTTATTACATTGTCAAAAAGAGCGGCGACGACGGCGTCATTTCATTCAAGCTTGACGTGCCGATGGATAGCGTCTACCACTCCGCCTTTATCGTGCTCGCAATCTTCACGGGCGCCGCGGTGCTGTTGTCGGTGCTGCTCTCGCTGCTTTTCCTGCGGATTCTCATGCGCCCGATCAAGCGGTATGAGCGCTCGATCGCCGGAATGGCGGCAGGCGACCTCCAGACCTCGGTGGCGCTCGACCGCGGCGACGAATTCGGCCGACTTTCCAGAGAGATGGATCGGATGCGCCTCCAGCTTGCCCGGAGGGATCTGCTGCGGCAGGCCGAGCTGCAGTATGTCTCGCACGAGCTCAAGACGCCGCTGATGACCATTCTCAGCTATGCGCAGTCGATCGTCGACAGGGTTTATCCGCGGGAAAATGCCGAGGGCAGCGCCGAGGTCATCATTTCCCAGACGCGCCGCATGCAGCGCACGGTGATGAAGCTGCTGACGCTCACGAAGCTTGATTATCTGCGCAGCCGGCCGAGCACTGCCGAAACGACCGATTTGAAGGCGCTGTGCACCGAGGTATCGCAGCGCATCTGCGCCTCGCGGCCCGAGCTCGCGCCGCAGCTCCGGTTTGAGCAGGCTTCCGTGCTCGCCAACCGCGGCCAGCTCGAGGTGCTGTTTGAAAATCTGTTTGAAAACGCGCTGCGCCATGCCGATCATGTGCTGAGCGCCACGCTCGAGACGCAGGAGGCAGGCGTCGTCTTCACGATTTTTAACGACGGCGGGGGCATCGACGAGGCAGTGATGCCGGTGCTGTTTGAAGCTTTTAAAAAGGGCGCCGGCGGCGTGACGGGGCTGGGGCTCTCGATTGTCAAACGCGCCGCGGAGGATTGCGGCGCCGAGGTCTCGGCCGAGAACCGCGACGGAGGCGTCGCCTTCACCGTTGCGTTCGGCCGCCCGCAGGGAGCCCTACCGGGCGCGCGGAGCAGCCAAAATAAATTTTGATCTGCCTATTGCTTTTGTTTCCCGATGATGTTATAATACAGCCATATTGAAACCTGTGAAGCGGAAGGGCACATGGCAGCCTTCTAAAGAGAGCCGGGATGGTGAGAGCCGGCGTTTGGGTGCTATGGGCAATTGGGCCGCCGAGGGCGGGAGGAAAGCGCACGAGTGCGTGAGTATTGCCCGACGCAGCGCCGGCGTTATGCGGCGGGGGGTGTGTTTGCACCCTGGTTTGAGTGGATGGCTTTTTGGGCCGTCAATCAAGGTGGTACCGCAGGTAAATGCCTGCCCTTGTTACAAGGGCAGGCATTTTTATTTTTACCTCGTGGTTCCGCAGCAGGGGCAGGGCATTTTCCAGCGCCGTTCCGTTTTCAGGCATATTTGAAAGGAGCGACCCCAGATGAAAAAGAATGAGATCCCTTACAAAGTGTTCCTGCCGCAAAGCGAGCTTCCAAACAGCTGGTATAACATCATGGCCGATATGAAGCAGCTCCCGCCGCCCCCGCTGAGCCCCGTGACGAAAAAGCCCGTCACGCCCGACGAGCTCGGCCAGATATTCCCGATGGGCGTCATCGAGCAGGAAATGACCACGGAGCGTTATATCGACATCCCGAAAGACGTGCTCGAGAAATACAAGCTCATGCGGCCTTCGCCGCTCCACCGTGCCTATCGCCTTGAAAAAGAGCTCGGCACACCGGCACGCATTTATTACAAATATGAGGGTACCAACCCCTCGGGCAGCCACAAGCTCAACACCGCCGTGCCGCAGGCCTATTACAACAAGGCCGCAGGCAAGAAGCGTATCGCTACCGAGACCGGCGCGGGGCAGTGGGGCACGGCGCTCGCCATCGCCTGCAGCTTTTACGATATG
>JARLHS010000146.1 GCA_031292115.1 Clostridia bacterium
AAGCGGGAGCGGGCTGCCACGCGAAAGGCGGGCTAACGGCTTTCGGCCGCGCGCTCGTCGGCGAGATGGCGCGCCTGCGCTTCATCATCGACGTGTCGCATCTTTCCGATCAGGGGTTTGACGACGTCGCGGCGTGCACGGACGTGCCGTTCATCGCTTCACACTCCAACGCGCGCGCGGTGTGCGGCTCGGCGCGCAATCTCACCGACGCTCAGTTTTGCGAGATTGTGCGCAGGGGCGGGCTTGCGGGGCTGAATTTTTACCCCGAATTTATCAACAGCCGGAAAAAAACCGTATATGAGGATATCCTATATCATGTCGAGCATTTTCTCGAGCTCGGCGGTGAGGACGCGCTCGCGATCGGAGCGGATTTTGACGGCGCGGTCGTGCCGACGGGCGCGGCGGCTGCGGGTTACCGGGCACTCCCTTATAATCTTCATGGAATAGAAGACATGGAAACGGTCTATAATTTTCTTCTCGGTTATTACCCTGAGCCGGTCGTCGACAAGATATTCTTTGCCAACGCATGCCGCTTCTTTAAGAGATATTTGACAGAATAAACGGGCCGGTGTATGATGATACTAATTTGCTTTTAATTAAACGAAGAGATTTTATACTATCTCCCATTAAAATGCGGATACAATTCCGCAGTTTAATGCATGCCGCAAAGCGGCAGGCGGCTGCATTGCCGCCGAATAAGCCGCGCAATCCTGTGCCGCAGGCAAAGGCCTAAAAGCACATGGCACTTTTGTATAACGGCGATTGCGGGAACAACCGATCAATACAGCAGGCGCGGATACGCCTGTGCGGATTTTAAAAACGAAAGATCTCCGCAACCGAAAGGACGAAGCCTTCATGTATTATAAGAGTACCCGAAACAGTGCCGTCGGCGTCACGGCGTCGCAGGCGATCGCCATGGGGATTTCACAGGATGGCGGGCTCTTCGTGCCCGACAGCATGCCGTGGTTTTCCTACGACGACCTCAGGGAGCTTGCAAATGAGAGCTATGTGAAGCGCGCCGCGGTTGTGCTGGGCGGCTTTCTCACGGATTTCACCGCGCAGGAGCTTGAGGATTGCTGCGCGACCGCCTATACGCGCGAAAAATTTGAAACCGACAGCATCGCGCCGATCTACATGCTCGAGAACAATCTCTATCTGCTCGAGCTCTGGCACGGCCCCACCTGCGCCTTCAAGGATCTTGCGCTGCAGCTGCTGCCGCAGCTGCTTTCGCACGCGATGGCAAAGACCGGTGCGCAGGAGAAGACCGCCGCCGTGCTCGTGGCCACCTCGGGCGACACAGGCAAGGCCGCGCTAGAAGGCTTCAGGGATTCCGCGGGCTCGCGCATCATTGTCTTTTATCCGGAGCAGGGCGTCAGCCGCATCCAGAAGCTGCAGATGCAGACGCAGGAAGGCGATAACGTCTCGGTTTGCGCGATCAGGGGCAATTTTGACGATGCGCAGCGCGGAGTAAAAGCGATTTTCGCCGACGACGCCGTAAAAGATACGCTTGCCCGGCGCGGCATGTTTTTATCGAGCGCCAATTCGATCAACTGGGGCCGTCTAGTGCCGCAGATCGCCTACTATGTTTCATGCTACTGCGACCTGATTAAAAACGGACGCATTGCGTGCGGCGAGCATATCAACGTCGTGGTGCCGACAGGAAATTTCGGCAACATTCTCGCCGCCTACTATGCGAAAAAATGCGGCATCCCGATCAACCGGCTGATCTGCGCCTCAAACGCCAACAATGTGCTTACGGAATTCATTAAAACCGGCATCTACAGCCGCAACCGGCCGTTTTATACCACCATCTCGCCTTCGATGGATATTTTAATTTCAAGCAATCTCGAACGCCTGCTTTTTGATCTTTCGGGCTGCGACGATGAGAAGCTGCGCGGCTGGATGACGTCGCTTGCGGCGGATGGCCGTTACGAGGTGGATGCCCCTGTGAAGGAGCGTCTGCGCGAGCATTTCAGCGCCGGCTTTTGCAGCGATGATGGCACGAGGGCGACGATTAAAAGCCTTTACGAGCGCTATAATTATATCTGTGACCCGCACACGGCCGTCGCGCTCAATGTGTATGAGCAATACAGGTCTTTGACGGGTGACGGCACCAAAACCGTCGTCGCGTCCACGGCCAGCCCGTTCAAATTCGCTTCGGACGTGCTAGAGGCCGTGAAGGGCACGCCGGCGCAGGGTGACGATTTCGCCATGGTCAACGAGCTTGCTGCGCTTTCGATGCTCAACGCGCCGCGGCAGCTTCTGCAGATTAGGGAAAAGCCGCTTCGTTTCACCGAAAACTGCGAGGTCGGGCAGATGAAGGATTTTGTCCTGCAAAGTCTTGCGTGACGGCTGCTGCTGAGAAAAAATGCGACTGCAAAAAGAAGGAGCTGCCCGGATACCGGCTCCGCGAGCCGCTACACAATCCGGACAACCCCTTTCACATTGAGGACACCTTGCTTAAGCCGTTTGCCCTTTAAGAGCTATTTCTGCTTGAAGGTCGAGCATACCGTATCCGTACTGCTGGAAGCAAAGGTGGGGCCGACGTTGATTTTATCCGCGCCACACTTGCATTTCGGGTCGTGATAGGCGCAGTTGGTCACCTCACAGTGGATGCCGTCTATGAAGTCATGGTTTGTCATTTTGTCCGTCACTTTATTTACGTTTTCGCCGAGTTTGTCTTTTAAACTCATTGCCAGGTCTCCTTCCTATTTTTGCTCTGGCGGCAACTGCCGTCCTTCTTATTTTCCCCTGCAAACCTGCCTATATTACTCCCGCCGCAAAAAATGCGTTTAAAAGGCAGGGCCCTCATGCATCAATTTATTGAAACGACGTGATTGACAGTGTCGCTTTTTGCCATTGGAGACCTGCACCTCTCCTTCGGTTCCGATAAACCCATGGATATCTTTGACGGCTGGGGCGGCTATGTTGAGAAGCTGAGCGCCAACTGGAAAAAGGTCATAAAGCCCGAGGATACCGTCGTGCTCGCCGGAGATCTTTCGTGGGCGGCCGGGCTTGAGCAGTTTCTGCCGGATGCGCGTTTTGTGCAGGCGCTGCCGGGCCGCAAGCTGATTATCAAGGGCAACCATGATTTCTGGTGGACGACGCTGACGAAAATGAATGCGTTTTTTGACGAAAACGGCCTTGACACCCTGAAAATTATCCATAACGGCACGCAGGAAGTCGGCGGTGTCTGTGTGTGCGGCACACGCGGCTGGTTTTTTGATCAAAACGAGGGCGGCGACCGCAAGATCCTGCTGCGCGAGGCGGGCAGGCTCGAGGCTTCTCTCGCGGCGGCGGAAAAAACAGGGCTTGAGCCCGTGGCCTTTCTGCATTTTCCACCCGTTTACGGCGGCTATGAATGCGACGAGCTGATCAGCCTGCTGCAAAAATACGATGTGAGGCGCTGCTATTATGGTCATCTGCATGGCAAGGCCGCCGCAAAGGCTATGCAGGGGGAATACAGAGGCATCCTTTTCCGGCTTGTTTCCTGCGACGCCGTCGGGTTTTCGCCGGTGATTGTGGCATAAAATATTACAATTCTTAAAAAAATGGCTCTGGCACTTTTTTTGATTATATGTTATAATAACCAAGTTACTTTGGCATAATTTTAGGAGGATGTTAAATGAGTCTTAAGAGCGCGAATAAGATCGACACCAACCGATATGAGCTTGAAATCGAGGTGAGCGGTGAAACATTCAAAGCCGCCGTTGACAAGGCTTTCAGGAAAAATGTCGCCAAGATGAACGTTCCCGGTTTCCGCCGTGGCAAGGCGCCGCGTTCAGTCGTGGAAAAGCTCTTTGGTGAGAGCGTATTTTACGAGGACGCGGTCAATATTGTATATCCGGTAGAATATGAGAACGCGGTGGACGAGGCGAAGATTGATCCCGTTGACCGTGCCGAGATAGAGGTAGTTTCCGTTGGGAAGGAAGGTCTTGTTTTCAAGGCAAAAGTTACCGTGAAGCCCGAGGCAGAGCTTGGCCAGTACAAGGGCCTTGTTGTGCAGAAGATTTCCACGGAGGTTACGCAGCAGGATATCGACGCCGAGATCAAGCGCCTGCAGGAGCGCAACGCCCGTATGATCACCGTTGAAGACAGCCCCGCCCAGAAGGGCAACATTACGGAAATTGATTTCGAGGGCTTTGTCGACGACGTGGCATTTGAAGGCGGCAAGGCGGACAAGTATACGTTGGAGCTTGGCTCCGGCAGCTTTATCCCGGGCTTTGAAGAGCAGATCGAAGGCCACAATATCGGCGATGAATTCGACGTCAATGTGACGTTCCCTGCGGATTACAACTCAGAGCAGCTTGCGGGGAAACCGGCCGTCTTCAAGGTTAAGCTGCGCGATGTCAAGCGCAAGGAGCTGCCCGAGATCGACGATGAGTTTGCCAAGGATGTCAGCGAATTCGACACGCTCGACGCGATGAAGGAAGACCTCAGCAAGAAACTCTCCGAGCAGAAGGAGAAGTTCGCTGCCGACGAGATTGAGAATAAGCTCACCGACCTGCTGCTGGAAGGCCTTAAGGCCGAGATCCCGCAGGTCATGATCGACCAGGCCACGGAGAACATCATCGGCGACATGGAGTACCGGCTCCAGTCGCAGGGCATGAATCTGAAAACTTATCTGGCATATACGGGCATGGAAGCCGAAGACTACAAAAAGAGCCTTGCCCCGCAGGCCGAGCGTCAGGTAAAAATACGTCTCGCGCTTGAAAAAGTCGCACAGGTGGAAAGCATCGAAGTGACGCCGGAGGATCTTGAGGCCGAATATAAAAAGGCTGCGGAGCGTTTCGGCGTAGACGTTGAAAAAGTCCGTGCCGCTTTCAGCGAAAAAGAGATTTCAGGGGATATCCGCATGAGCAAGGCGATTGATTTCATCAAATCGCAGGCTGTGATTGCCGAAGCTGAGCCGGTCAAGGAAGATAAGCCGGCAGCCGAAACCACAGAAGCCGCGGCCAGCGAAGAAGACAAAAAGGCACCCGTGGCCGAGGAAGCAAAGCCGGAAGCCGCTGCGCCGAAGAAGGCCCGCAAATCCACAAAAAAACCCAAGACACAGGAATAATCGTTTAATATAGACATAGTGAGGAGTGAACAGATATGAGTCTGGTACCGGTTGTTATTGAACAAACAAACAGAGGCGAGCGGTCGTACGATATTTTTTCAAGGCTGCTCAATGATCGCATTATCATGCTTTGCGATGAGGTCAACGATGTGACTTCGAGCCTTGTGGTAGCGCAGCTGCTGTTTTTGGAAGGGCAGGATCCCGACAAGGATATTCAGCTGTATATCAACAGCCCCGGCGGGTCGATCTCATCGGGCCTTGCCATCTATGATACCATGCAGTATGTCAAATGCGACGTTTCCACCATCTGCATCGGCATGGCGGCCAGCATGGGCTCGTTTCTGCTCGCGGCGGGCGCAAAGGGCAAACGGTTTGCGCTGCCGAACAGCGAGATCATGATTCATCAGCCTTCCGGCGGCACACAGGGCCAGGCGGCGGATATCAAGATCCAGGCTGAGCATATTATAAAGATTAAGCATAATTTGAATGCGATCTATGCGCAGATTACGGGTAAGCCCATCGAGATCATAGAGCGCGACACCGACCGCGATAATTTCATGTCCGCCGAGGAAGCCGTTTCCTACGGGCTGATAGACAAGGTGATTTCAAAGAGGTAAGCTGGTGAATGAATGGCTAAATTTGACGAGAAAAGGGCGCTCAAGTGCTCCTTCTGCGGCAAGTCGCAGGATCAGGTGCGAAGACTCATTGCGGGGCCCGGCGTAAACATCTGCAATGAATGCGTCGAGCTGTGCATGAGTGTGCTTGAAGACGAGAACGTACTCTCGGATAAGCGCGGCCCGGCCGGCAAAAGCGCTAATGCGCTGGTGCTGACCAAGCCGGTCGAAATAAAAAAGATTCTTGATGATTACGTCATCGGGCAGGAAGAAGCGAAGGTTTCGCTTTCCGTGGCGGTTTATAACCATTATAAGAGAATTTTCCACGGCGGATCGGACGATATTGAGCTCCAAAAGAGCAACATCCTGCTTTTGGGGCCCACCGGCGTGGGCAAAACGCTGCTCGCACAGACACTTGCCAAAATCCTCAACGTGCCGTTTGCCATCGCAGACGCCACCACGCTCACGGAGGCAGGCTATGTGGGCGAGGATGTTGAAAACATTCTGCTGCGGCTGATTCAGGCCGCCGAATTCGATGTGGAGCGCGCCGAAAAGGGCATCATCTATATTGATGAGCTCGATAAGATCGCGCGCAAGTCTGAAAACCCCTCCATCACAAGGGATGTCAGCGGGGAGGGCGTACAGCAGGCGTTGCTGAAAATTCTCGAGGGGACGGTCGCGAACGTACCGCCGCTCGGCGGCAGGAAATATCCCCATCAGGAATTCATCCAGATCAACACAAAAGACATACTCTTTATTTGCGGCGGCGCTTTCGACGGCCTTGACAAGATCATCGAAAAGCGCGTCGGCACGAATACGCTGGGCTTCGGCGGCGATATCCGCAGCAAGAAGCAGAATAATGCAGGCGATTATCTCAAGCAGGTCATCCCGCAGGATCTTGTTCATTTTGGCTTGATCCCGGAGCTTGTGGGTCGCGTGCCTGTGATTACGACGCTTTCGTCGCTCGACGTTGATGCGCTGATCAATATTCTCACGCTGCCGCGCAATGCCGTACTCAAGCAGTATATGGCGCTACTCGATATGGATGGCGTGAAGCTCACCTTCGACGACGCCGCGCTGCGCGCCATTGCGCAGAAGGCGATCGACAGGGAAACAGGCGCGCGCGGCCTGCGCTCGATCATGGAAGGGCTGCTCACGAAGGTGATGTTTGAAGTGCCTTCCGACCAGACGATCGAGGAAATAATGATCACCGAGGCGTGCGTCATGGGCAGTGCTCTTCCCGTCATCAGACGGAATCCCGACAAAAAGCCCACGAAATTCCTCTCACCGCCCAAGTCCGCGCTAAAACGACGCGAGAACGCGTCATAACCTGAGGGATACGATTTGTGACGAAGGGGTTTTCAGTAGCGCGGCATTCCGCCGCCGGGCTGAAGGCTCCTTTTTCTTTGCATGTTTTTGCACGCCGTAATGCCGCCGCATTTTGCGGCGGACGGCGGCGCGTCGCAGGGAAAAGCCGTTCAATACTCATCAGCCCGCCGTCGGCGAGTCTTAGGAAGCAGACTTTGTCTGCTTCCTATATACAACTGAATAAATAAATGATATAAGAGCAGTTGTATATAGAGAACGGGCTAAACGCCAAAGCGCGTGCAAAATTTTGC
>JARLHS010000147.1 GCA_031292115.1 Clostridia bacterium
CCGTGCGGTTTTCCGGCGCCCCGTTATTTCGAAAGCGACTTTTTTCCTACCTTTTTTCGGCGCAACGAAAAAAGGTAGTGCCCTGCCGCGGCATGAGCGGCAAAGATGTATTTCATGATCAAATATCATATATCAAGCAGACTACCCACTTGAAATGGCGGAGCACTAAATATATTGATGTAAAAGAATGGGCATCGCCGCTCAGGCCGCAGCCGGGATAAATTACAGATTAAGCGGGAGAAAGCGTCAGATAACCTCAAGCGCGTCCCGGCCCGCGAGCGACGGGAACGGCTGGTGAGGCTCGGCCTGATACCAGTATGCCACTGAGGCGATATCGTCCTGAAGCGGCAGGTAACGTGTTTCCGACCGCCAGCCGATGCACTGGATAGTCACCTTGAGTGCGCTTTGAAAACGGATCGGGTCAAGGATGTGAAAGCGGTACATGCTGTGGCGGTTGCCAAGTGTATTGGTGGGCCTTGGGGTGCCCCCCAAAGTCATCAGATCCTGATACCCGAGGAACGGCGCGGAATAGTTGTCGCCGAAGCACCAGGCACCGCCGAAGTAATCCTCCGTGCCCGTGCCGCAATAGGAGGGGAATTCGCCGTCGCCGTCGATGAAGGCCTTGACCTCGCCCTCGCCCCACCAGCCGGAGGAATTCTGCTGCCAGCAAAGCTGCGTGCCCGCGTAATGCCCCCTGCCCGATACGCCGTCGAGGATGACGTAATCCTCGCCGTATGGTACGGGATTTACGCGGTTGAACCGCGCGTGGAAATACGCCTCGTCGTCTGCGACAGGGCCTTCGTCCATGCTCAGCGCGTAAAAGAAGCCGGGGAGCTTCTCGGGCGAACGGTTTTCGACCGTGACCTTCGCGTGGGAGCGAAACGGCATCGGAAAGTAGCAGTTGTTTCCGCCGCTGGGGTTGACGTTGATGGGAAGCGCGCTGATTTTGAGCCGCCTGCTCCATCCGCAGCAGAAGAAATCGCCCATGGGGGCTTCCACGCTCGGAGTCTGCTCGCCGTCCCAGTAGATGCGCAGGATCACGTCACGGTAATGCGCGGGCTCGAACGTGATCCAGATATGCGTCAGACGGCCGGGGCCGTCGGTATCCAGGATCGTCGTGACCGACTTTTCCGGCAGCGTGATGCAGGGGCGCACCTTCCAGCCGCGTGTGAGGTCGCGCGCGACCGGGTTGGGGCCTTCCCACATCTGGCCGATCCGGGCGACGGCATCCTGCGGCACCGCGCTCAGCTCCGCCATGCCGCCCTTCCCTTTTTCGCCATAGACGTTTTCCGCCGTAAAGAGCCGGGTTTTGCCTGAGGTGAGCCTTGTGATGCCAAACAACCCTTCCATTGCAGCACTCTCCTTTAAACAGATGCTTTCCAAAAAGCTAAACGTTTAGTATTTAACCTATTATATCAGGATCTGAAAAAAAGTCAAGTGGAAAACAGAGCTTCCGGCGGGCATGACGCCCGCCGGAAGCAAAAACAAAGTCACACGGAATCGATCGGATTCAGAGATCCTCAGAACGTAAGTTTTTCTTCGATCAACTGCGCCACGCTGCCGATTGGGACGCGCTGCTGCGTCATGGTGTCGCGTTCGCGGATCGTCACGCAGCCATCCTCAAGCGACTGAAAGTCATAGGTCACGCAGTACGGCGTGCCGGTTTCGTCCTGCCGGCGATAGCGTTTGCCGATGGAGCCCGCGTCGTCGTAATCCACCATGAAACGGCGGCGTAATTCGTCGTACAGCTCGGTCGCCTGAACGGAGAGCTTCTTTGAGAGCGGCAGTACGCAGGCCTTGAACGGAGCAAGCGCGGGGTGGAGATGCAACACCGTGCGCACGTCGCCTTCTCCGACCACTTCCTCGTCGTAGGCATCCACAAGGAACGCGAGCGCGACGCGGTCGGCCCCGAGCGACGGCTCGATGACATAGGGCACGTAGCGTTCATTGGCTTCCTGGTCGAAATAATCGAGCGACTTGCCGCTGGCCTTGATATGCTGCGTGAGGTCGAAATCCGTCCTGTCCGCGATGCCCCAGAGCTCGCCCCAGCCGAACGGGAAGGAGAATTCAACATCGGTGGTCGCGCGCGAATAGAACGAGAGCTCCTCCTTGTCGTGGTCGCGCAGGCGAAGGCTTTCCTCATGCAAGCCAAGGCTCAGCAGCCATTTCCGGCAGAAATCCTTCCAGTAGGCGAACCATTCAAGATCGGTGCCGGGCTTGCAGAAGAATTCAAGCTCCATCTGCTCAAATTCGCGTATACGGAAGATAAAGTTGCCGGGCGTGATCTCATTGCGGAAGGATTTTCCGATCTGGCCGACGCCGAACGGCACTTTCTTGCGCGTCGTGCGCTGGATGTTGCCGAAATTGACGAAGATGCCCTGCGCGGTTTCGGGCCGCAGGTAAATCTGCGCCTTCGCATCCTCCGTAACGCCCTGGAAGGTTTTGAACATCAGGTTGAATTTGCGGATCTCCGTGAAGTTTACGGAGCCGCAGACAGGGCATTTGATGCCCTTTTCGCGGATGAATTCCGACATCCGTTCAAAGCTCCAGCCGTCGGCGACGACGCCCTGCGCATCTTCGATAAGCTTGTCGGCGCGGTGACGGGTCTTGCAGTCGCGGCAATCCATCAGCGGGTCGGAAAACCCGCCCACGTGGCCCGATGCCACCCAGACCTGCGGATTCATCAGGATCGCGGAATCCAGCCCCACATTGTAGGTAGATTCCTGCACGAATTTCGACCACCACGCCTTTTTGACGTTGTTTTTGAATTCGACGCCGAGCGGGCCGTAATCCCAGGTGTTGGCGAGCCCTCCGTAGATTTCCGAGCCCGAATAGACGAAGCCCCTGTTCTTGCAGAGCGCAACGATTTTTTCCATGGTTTTTTCGCTGTTCTTCAACATGATGAAAAGCCCCATTCCGCCGCTTTGCGCCGGCACAAAAATATTAAAAAAGTTTGATTAAACGAAGCAGAAAAATGACAGGAGCTCTTTATGGCCCCGGCACTCAGCCGCGGGCGACCGCCTGTAAATGATCGGGCCGAAAGAGGCCGTGCGCCTCCTTCAACCCGAATCTTCCGTTTCACGAGGACAAAATGCATGGTAATATCAGAATCTTTCAGCAAGCGCGCCTGCCGAAGTCACCTGCGCACAGGCGGCGCGAAAAGCATGAAGCCCGTCACTTCGTTCAGCGGCCGACTCCGGAATATGCATAGTCGAAATCCTCGACATAGTCCCTCTCGTAGATGTTGCGCAGGTCGAAGAAGAAGCGGCCGTTCATCGCGGCGCGGATCTTGCGCAGATCGAGGTTGCGGAACTGATTCCATTCCGTGACGATCACGACGGCATCGGCGCCTTTGACGGCGTCGTATTCGTTTGTCGCATAGTAAATGTCGTCGTCGTTAAACACATAGCTGCGCGCATTCTCCATTGCAATCGGGTCAAACGCACGGACATTGCCGCCGTTTTTAAGAATCTCGCGGATGATGACCACCGAGGAGGCTTCGCGCATGTCGTCGGTTTCGGGCTTGAAGGCCAGCCCGAGTACTGCCACCGTTTTGCCCGCGACGCCGCCCATGGCTTGGCTTATTTTATTGAACATGCGCAGCTTCTGCTGCGCGTTGGCTTCAATGACCGCCCGGACGATGCCGCTCTCGCAGCCGTAATCGCGGCTGATCGAAAGCAGCGCCTTCGTGTCCTTGGGGAAACAGCTGCCGCCGTAGCCCGGCCCCGCGTGAAGAAAATATTTGCCGATCCTTCCGTCAAGGCCCATCGCCCGCGCCACGTCCTGCACGTTCGCACCCGATGCCTCGCACAGCGCGGACATCTCGTTGATATAGGCGATCTTGGTGGCGAGAAATGCGTTGGAGGCATATTTGATGAGCTCCGCGGTCTCAATATCGGTGAATATAAACGGATGATTATTGATATAGAGCACACGGTAGATGCTTTGCATGACCTCGCGCGCCCTGTCGCTCGAGCAGCCGATCACAATGCGGTCGGGGTGCTTGAAATCCTTGACGGCCGAGCCTTCGCGCAGGAATTCCGGATTGGAGACGACGTCGAACGGGATGTCGACGCCGCGCTGCTCAAGCGTTTCGCGTACGACTTTTTCGACAAGCCGGCCTGTCCCCATCGGCACGGTACTTTTATCGACGATCACGGTGTAGTTCTCCATGTGCTCCGCCACGGAGCGCACCGCCGCGAGCACATGCTTCATATCGGCCGAGCCGTCCTCCTGCGGAGGAGTGCCCACCGCAATAAAGACCGCGTTCGCATGCTCCACCGCCTCGACAATATCACAGGTAAAATGAAGCCGGCCCGCCTTGAAGTTCTTTTCCACAAGATCCTCAAGCTCCGGCTCATAGATCGGCAGCTTAAGCGTATTGAGCATATCGATCTTTGACTTGTCCACGTCCATGCAGGTGACATCCATGCCGAATTCGGCAAGGCAGGTGCCGCTTACAAGACCCACATAGCCCGTGCCGATGACCGATATCGAATTCATTTAAATTCCCCCTGATTTACTACGTCTGTCACACGCAATAGTTTATCATAAATCTTCCACAGATGCAAACGTCAATTGACGAAACTGTCAAAAAATGTGGCCGTACAGCACCACGGGCGCGACCGCGGATCACTTTCCCCGCCCGTGCGGCGAAAATCGCCCCGCTCTCAAGCCTTCTATTGTATAAATCACGGTGATACGAGCCCCGATCGGAAAAGTGATTTCATCCCTTTTCATACGCCGCTTCCAGCGACGGGCGGCGCGGAACAGCCATCTGTTTTTTCTGTAAAATTATAAATTTCTACCGGCTGCCTATGGACATTTCGGGGCGTTTATTATATAATAGATGAAATAGCATACTGACCGAAAAACCGGTCCTTTTAAACCGGTCCTGTGAGGCTGGAAAGGGTTCGATTCTTGCGAAGCAAAACGAACAACCCTTGC
>JARLHS010000148.1 GCA_031292115.1 Clostridia bacterium
AGCTTTTTATGAAGCTTGCGTTTTCAACACTGGGCTGCCCGGGCTGGACATGGGATGAAATCTTCGCCACGGCTACAGATCTCGGCTTCGATGGCATCGAGGTCCGTGGCATCGGCCCGGATCTATTCGCGCCCGCTTCTCCCGTTTTCAGCGGCGATATCGCGCACACGGTGGCGAGGCTGAAGGCCGCTGGGCTTGAGATACCGCTTCTTGCCACGGATATCGCGCTTGCGGAGGATCCGGAGGAAAAAATCTTCGGCAAGACAAAGGCCTATATTGACCTTGCGCAAAGGCTTTCCGTGAAATACCTGCGCATCATGTCCACCTCCAAACCTCAGCCGGAGGGCGATGTCGATCTCAAACGGCTCGCCGCGCTTTACGGCCGCATCTGCGACATGGCTGCCGAAAAGGGCGTATCCCCGCTCATCGAAACGAACGGCCCGTTCGCCGACACCGCGCTGCTGAGGAAGTTTATCGACGGCGTCGCGCGCCCCAACTCCGGCGTGCTGTGGGATATCCACCACCCGTTCCGTTTCTGCGGCGAAAGCCCCGCGCAGTCGCTTGCGAATCTTGACGGCCTGATTCAATACGTACATGTGAAGGATTCCGTCCTGCAGGGTGGCCGGGTCGTCTACCGCATGATGGGCTACGGCGACGTACCCGTGCTCGACGCGCTGCGGGCGCTTCATACGGGCGGCTACACGGGGTTTGCCTCGCTCGAATGGGTCAAGCGCTGGAACCCCGATCTGGAAGAGCCCGGCGTGGTCTTCGCACATTTCCAGAATTACATGGCGTATCTACTCAGGCAGCTGTGACAGAGGGCGTATGAAACGCATATATAAAAATCACAATGCAATCGGGGATAATATTCTTGACTGCACAGCGAAAATCGTATAAGATCAAAGAAGGATGAATCACCGCACAGCGGCGCCGTCCGTAAAATCAAAACAAAAAAGGAAGGTGTTTGACATGGCAGAGGCATTATTCTTCCGCTGCGAGCGCTGCGGCAACATCGTCGCACTGCTTAAAAAAGGAGGAGGCACGCTTTCCTGCTGCGGGCAGGCGATGACGGCCCTGGTCGCAAATTCAACTGATGCCGCAAAGGAGAAGCATGTTCCCGTCATAACCCGGCAAGAGGGAAAAATCAGCGTGGCCGTCGGCTCGGTCGCGCACCCAATGACATCGGAGCACTATATCGAATGGATTGCCGTGGTTTCGAAGGATAAGATCGAAATTTCTTATCTGAAGCCTGGTATGGAGCCTAAGGCGGAATTCCCGCCGGTCGAAGAAGCCACGGTTTATGCCTACTGCAATCTGCACGGGCTCTGGAAGGCCGAGCTGTAATACGGATCTCCAATACGGATCTTAATGAGGATTATTTTAAGGAGGAATTGCAAATGGGAACAAACTATACGATTCTGGCAGTCAAGCTCTGCAAGAGAAGGGCATGCGCCGAGGAAGTGCAAAAAGTCCTTACCAAATATGGCTGCGTCATCCGCATGCGGCTTGGCGTCCATGAGGCAGGCGACTTCTGCTCCGACGAGGGCCTTGTGATTTTGCAGCTGGTGCCCGGCGCGGAGGAGATCGGCGCGTTCAAAAAGGAGCTTGATGCCGTTGAAGGCGCGGAGAGCCGACTGATCGAGCTTTAAAAGGCGCATCTGGCTGCCGCGTTTTTAACCGGCTATACACGGAGTATAGCAGCACATAGGCATTACAAACAATGAGCAGGAGCCCCGAAACATCGTTTCGGGGCTCCTGCTCGCGGCGGGCTCCGGCCCGGCGCTATCTTTTCAGTTTCCACTCTTTCACAGGCTGCACCACGGCTTTGATCATATGGCGCGCGGAGCTTGCATTCTGTTCACGCACCATCGGGAAGAAGACGCAAATAGCGATAATGCGCAAAATAAATGAGAGGATGAAAAGCGCCTGGTAACTGTCCAGCGGCCTGCCCATGACGAACGGCAGGCGCAGCGCATTGATCGCCGGGCCGGCATACTGCATGAAATAGCCGCCGCAGACATAGGCAAGAGCCGTGCCGATCACGCTCGTGAGCAGTGTGTAGCAGGCGATGTAGGCAGAGCGGCTGCGCTCGGGCGCCAGGTATACCGACTGGTTGAAGATCGCGAGGTTATAGCCGGTGAAAAAAAGGCCGACAAAGAAATTGTAAACGTAGACCATGGCGTAACTGGAGGAAGAGGTGAAGATCATCAGCAGCGGGATGACGGCGATCCCCACGGCGCAAACGAGCACCACCGGCCGATTCCCGTGGTGATCCATCAGCACGCCCCACTTGCGTACGCACAACACCGTCGCGGCGCTGATCATGATCTGGCCCGAGAGCGCAATGATAAAGTAATTCATCCGAAGGGATTCGATCAGATAGACATTGAAAAACGGTGTGCAGAAATTGAAGGAAAAGGCGAACACGGTGGAGAAAATCGAGACCATCATATAATCGTGGTTTTTAAACGGATCGACGATGATGCTGCGCAGCGACGGCTTTATTACCGGCGGAATAAGAGGCGGGTGCCGCACCCAGATATACGCCGCGATATCAAACGCGCCCAAAAGTGCGCCGATCAAAAAAATGACGGCGAAGCCCGTAAAGCTGTTGACACGGTCGATATAGATGCCGATCAGTATTGCGGAAACAGCGCCCGTGATCGTGCTGACAAGCGTGCGCTGGCTGAAAAAGCGGCCGGCGATATCCATGGGCACCAGCGCGCCCATCCACGAGCTCCAGGCAATGCCGCATATCGAGTTGGCCACCGAGGCGACGGTGATGAAAATCGTGATAAACCAGATGCAAGCCGTGCGCATATCCGCTCCCATAAAAAGCGGCAGCAACGCAGCGGGAATCCACAGCAGCCGGCTGATAAGACCCGTGACGATGAAAAGCGACTTGCGCCTGCCTGTCACCTCGAGAAAATACGAGCCGAAGTACTGCACGACCGCGCCCAACACAGGCAGAGCAAGGACGACCGAATAGACGAGATCGCCCGCGCCGAGCTTGCGCATAAAGCCGGTGAAAAATGACGAGCCGACCGGCGCGCCGATCACCGTAAAGAAAACGACCCCGAAGCCGTAGGAAAAAACGGTCAGATTCAGGCTCCGGCGGGTCCCCCCGTCATTTATCGTATAGAGTGGCATAACAACACCCTTGTGAACGTATTTCATGCAGAACCCATTGTAACAAAACTTTTTGCGCTTTTCAATCGGTTTCAGAATATTGTTTAATTAATATCTGAGGTGCCTTCCCCCATGCGGCCGGAGCGAAGGGCTACCGTTTCAGCCTCCATTCCTTCATGGGCTGTAGCACATCCTTGACCATATGGCTCACCGAGCTTGCATTTTTTTCACGCACCATCGGGAAGAAGACAAAGATGGCAATGAAGCGCAGGATGGCGGAAACGATAAAAAGCGCCTGGTAGCTGTTGAGCGGCCTGCCCAGAACAAACGGAAGGCGCAGCGCGTCGACCGCGGGGCCGGCATACTGCATGAAATAACCGCCGCAGATATAGGCGAACGCCGTGCCGATCACGCTTGTCAGCATCGTAAAGCAGGCGATATAGGCAGAACGGCTGCGCTCGGGCGCAAGCCAGACCGATTGGTTGTAGATCGCGAGATTGTAGCCCGACCAGAAGATGCCGCCTAGAAAATTTGTCACATAGACCATGAAATAGAAGGTGGGTGAGGAGAGCATCCACATCAGCGGGAGAGCGGCGATGCCAATCGCGCTGACGAGCACGATCGGCCTGTTGCCGTAACGATCCGCCAGAACGCCCCACCTGCGCACGCAGAGCACCGTCGTCAGGCTCGACATGATCTGGACCGAAAGAGCGATGACGAGGTAATTCATCCGGAGGTTTTCGATCATATAGACGTTGAAAAACGGGGAGGGGACATTGACGGCAAAGGCAAACATCGTGGCAAAAAGGCAAACCTTCAGATAGTCGGGATTCTTGAACGGATCGAGAAAAATGCTGCGCAGCGACGGCTTATGCTCCGGTGGGATGAGGGGAGGGTGCGACACGAAGAAAAACGTCACAATATCCACAACGCCGAAGAGCGCGCCGATTATAAAAACAATCGCGAAACCGGTCAAGCTGTCGACACGATCGACGAAAATCCCCACCGCGATTGCCGCGACGGCTCCCGTAATCGTGCTGACAAGCGTCCGCACACTGAAGAAGCGGCCCGTGATATCGGCCGGCACAAGAGAGCCCATCCACGAGTTGAAGGCGATGCCGTTGATCGAATATGCCACGGAGGAAGCGGTGATCAGCACCGTCACAAACCAGATGCAGGCGGTGTGCATGTTCGTGCCGATAAAAAGCGGCAGCAGTGCCACGGGGATCCAGAGCAGGCGATGAAACAGGCCGGCGGCGATGAAAAGCGACTTGCGCCTGCCGGTCGTCTCAAGATAATACGAAGCGAAAATCTGCGAGACGGCGCCCAGCACGGGCAGCGCCATGATGACCGAATAGACGAGGTCGCCCGCGCCGAGCTTGCGCATGAAGCCGGTAAAAACCGAAGAGCCGACAGGCACGCCGAAAACCGTAAAAAACACCATGCCGAAGCCCAGAGAAAAAATAACAAGGTTGAGGCTCCGCTTGAGCTCCCGGTTATCTATGGTATAGAGAGGCATAACAACCTCCTTATCAGCATAGGATGGCTCCCCGTCTGATTCGTTGCAAACTCGGATAACAGGGGCATTTTTTACCGTGAAAAATGAAAGTGCTCTCAGACGGGAATCAGTATTACGAATCACATTCTAACACAATGCGTTTACCGATTGCAATCGGATTCCGGATTTCGCCGATATTAATTTTTTGAGGTGCACACAGGGTAAACAAAGGGAAGAGGTTGGGGATGGGCGCAAGGAGCAAGCGGGTCGGCGTCTTCTGTGCGGCGTGTCTTCAAAATCGGGTTATCCCTAAAACTCAGACGCAGGGGAGCCGGAATTTCTTCCGGCTCCCCTGCGTCTGAGTTTACTTTTTATACCTGTTTAAAAACGATCTCGTTGTCTTCAATGTCCGCCAGGATTTTCTGCCCGGCTTTGATTTTGCCCTCGAGCAGCGCTTCGGAAAGTCTGTCTTCGATCTTGGATTGGATCGCCCTGCGCAGTGGCCTTGCGCCGTAAACGGGGTCGAAGCCCTCGCCCGAGATCTTGGCGACCACGTCGTCGGAATATTCCACCTGCACGCCGAGGCCCTCCGTCCTGGCTTCGAGCGTTGAAAGCATGCGGCGCGCGATCAGCTTGATGTCATCGCTCGTCAGCTGATGGAAAACGATGATCTCGTCGACACGGTTGAGGAATTCCGGCCTGAAGGTCCGCTTGAGCTCGCCGAGCACGTCGGATTTGATTTTATTATCGCTCTCGGTAAGATTATGGCTGTCGTTGCCGAAGCCGAGGTGATGGTTTTCAGTGATCATGCGCGCGCCGACGTTGGAGGTCATGATGATGACGGCGTTTTTGAAATTGACCTTGCGCCCCTGCGAGTCGGTCAGGATGCCATCCTCGAGGATCTGCAGCAGGATGTTGAAAACGTCGGGGTGCGCCTTTTCGATCTCATCGAAAAGCACCACCGAGTAGGGCTTGCGGCGCACCTTTTCGGTGAGCTGGCCGCCTTCGTCGTAGCCGACGTAACCCGGAGGGGAGCCGATCATCCTCGAGACCGTATGCTTCTCCATATATTCGGACATATCCACGCGGATGATGGCGTTCTCGTCGCCGAAAAGCGCCTCCGCGAGTGCCTTTGAAAGCTCCGTCTTGCCCACGCCCGTGGGGCCGAGGAAGATGAACGAGCCGACGGGGCGCTTGGGATCCTTGAGGCCGAGCCTGCCG
>JARLHS010000149.1 GCA_031292115.1 Clostridia bacterium
ATCCCATGAGGAGTAGAAATACGGCGTCTGTGCGCTGAATTCGGCGGCGCAAGTATCGACCATCTTAAACGACGCAGAGCGTGTCATCGGCGGCTTTTGGCCCGAAAGCCTTTCTATCGTGCCGTCAAGGAAGCCCATGCGTTTCGCCCGCATGTATTTTTCCCCGTCGAGCGGGCCGTCTCTAAGCGAAAGCTCGGTCTGCGCAATATTCTTGAGCTTGTGAAGGAACCAGCGGTCGATCTTTGTGATGTCGAAGATTTCGTCATAATCGATGCCGTGCTTGAGTGCCTCGTAAACGACGAAGAGGCGTTCGTCGTCGGTGCGGTGCAGCCGCTCGCGCAGCTCGTCGCCGGTCAGCCCGGCGAGCTTGGGCATCGACAGCGTGTCGAGCTTGAGCTCAATCGAACGCACGGCTTTCATCATCGCAAGCTCAAACGAGTTGCCGATCGCCATGACCTCGCCCGTCGCCATCATCTGCGTGCCGAGCGTGCGGTTGGCATAGACGAATTTATCAAACGGCCATTTCGGGAATTTGACGACGCAGTAATCGAGCGCGGGCTCAAAGCAGGCATAGGTCTTGCCCGTGACGTCGTTATGAATCTCGTCGAGGCTGTAGCCGACGGCGATCTTGGCCGCGACCTTCGCGATCGGGTAGCCCGTCGCCTTTGAGGCGAGCGCTGAGGAGCGCGACACACGCGGGTTGACCTCAATCACGGCGTATTCGGAGCTGTCGGGGTAGAGCGCGAACTGCACGTTGCAGCCGCCCTCGACTCCGAGCGCCGAGATGATATTGAGCGCCGCGGAGCGCAGCATCTGATAATCCTTATCCGAAAGCGTCTGGGACGGCGCCACGACGATCGAATCCCCCGTATGTACGCCCACGGGGTCGATGTTTTCCATATTGCAGACGGTGATAACGTTGCCCTTCGCGTCGCGCATCACCTCGTATTCGATTTCCTTCCAGCCCGAAATGCATTTCTCCACCAGGATCTGGTGGATCATCGAAAGCCTCAGGCCGTTGACCGCGATATCCGTCAGCTGCGCCACATCCTGCGCGATTCCGCCGCCGCTGCCGCCGAGCGTGTAGGCCGGCCGCACGATGACGGGGTAGGTGATCTCCTCGGCGAATGCGAGCGCGTCCTCCACCGTTTCAACGACCTTTGAGGCGGTGCACGGCTCGCCGATGGCGAGCATCGTATCCTTGAAGGCCTGCCTGTCCTCGGCCTTGCGGATGGTTTCGGGGCGCGCACCGAGCAGCGTCACGCCGGCTTTTTCAAGGAAGCCTTCCTGCGCGAGCTGCATTGCCAGGTTAAGGCCCGTCTGCCCGCCGAGCGTGGGCAGCACGCTGTCGGGTTTCTCAAGCTCTATCACACGCCGCACGATATCGGGCGTAAGAGGCTCGATATAGATTTTGTCGGCCATCATCTTGTCGGTCATGATCGTGGCGGGGTTCGAATTGATCAGAACGACCTCGAGCCCTTCTTCTTTGAGCGCGCGGCAGGCCTGTGTGCCCGCATAGTCGAATTCGGCGGCCTGCCCGATGACAATCGGCCCGGAGCCGATGACCAGTACTTTTTTAATGGAAGGATTGAGCGGCATGGATTCAGCCCCTTTCACGCGCCGAGGAAGCCATCAGCGCGAGGAATTCATCAAATAGATAGCCCGAATCGAGCGGCCCGGGCGACGCTTCCGGGTGGAACTGCACCGAGAAGGCCGGCGCGTTGAGGTAGCGGATGCCCTCGACGGTGCCGTCGTTCATGCTCACGTGGCTGATCTCGCCCACGGCGGGGTCAAGCGTTGCGGCGAGCACCGCGTAGCCGTGATTCTGGCTTGTGATATAGGTGCGGTCGTGCTTGAGATCCTTCACAGGGTGGTTGGCGCCGCGGTGGCCGTATTTGAGCTTGGCGGTCTGCGCGCCGCTGGCAAGCGCGAGCAGCTGGTGCCCGAGGCAGATGCCGAATATGGGCAGCCCGCTCTTGATAAGCGCTCTCAGATTTTCGATCACACGCGTATTTTCCGCCGGGTCGCCCGGCCCGTTGGAAAGCATGAGGCCGTCGGGCGACGTGGCGAGGATCTCGGCGGGGTCTGTCAGCGCGGGGAAGACCGTGACGCTGCAGCCGCGCCGGAGCAGGCTTTGCAGGATATTCCGCTTAAACCCGACATCCAGCAGCACCACCTTAAATTTCGGGCTCTGCGCGTCGACGGTGCAGGGTTTGTCGATCGTAACGGCCTCCACGGCCCCGGCGACCGTGTAGGCATTGATCCGGTTGAGAAGCTGCTCTCTGTTTGCCGCGATCTCTTCGGTGGTCACGGCCCCGTTCATCACGCCCTGCTCGCGGATGATACGCGTAAGCCTGCGCGTATCGATACCGCAGATACCCGTGACGCCCTGCTCCTGCAGGAAATCTCCGAGCACGCCCTCGCTCCGGAAGTTGCTGGGCGCCTCACACAGCTCGCGCACGATATAGCCGCGCACCCACGATTTGCGCGACTGCGCGTCGATGCCGTTCACGCCGTAATTTCCGATGAGCGGGTAGGTCTGCGTGACGATCTGTCCGTAATAGGAAGGGTCGGTCAAAATCTCCTGATAGCCGGTCATCCCGGTATTAAAGACGATCTAGCCGATCGCGGTGCCGGCGCGGCCGATTGAAACTCCTTCAAACAGCGTTCCGTCGGCAAGCAGCAGAGAAGCCTTTTCCATAATGATACCATTCCTTTCAGAGTCCGAGCAGCAGGCAGGATCTGTCGTTGCATCTATCAAAACTTCATTTTCCCGATTTCAGCCGTCAGCTCGCTTCGCATCCGCAGCGCCTCGCGGCGCGCTGCGGCGGCGTAGTCGCGCCCGGAGCAGCCTTCCTTCTCATAGGCGTAAAGGATCGCGCGCGAGGAATTGACAATGGCGCCTAGGCCGTTCTGATCAAAAGCCTTTGCCGCATCGGCCGCCGAGCCGCCCTGAGCGCCGTAACCCGGCACAAGCAGGAAGGTGTGCGGCAGCAGCGCGCGCAGCTCGGTGAGCTGCGAGGGGTAGGTCGCGCCGACAACGGCGCCGACTGCGCTATAGCCGTAACGCCCGGGCAGGCAAGCGCCCCACTGCTCGCAGAGCAGCCCCATGCGCCGGTAAACAGGCCCGTCGCCCGTCATGACATCCTGAAGCTCGCCCGAAGACGGGTTGGAGGTCTTGACGAGTACGAAAATGCCCTTGTCGAAATCTTTGCAGGCATCGAGGAGCGGCGCGATGCCGTCTCTGCCAAGGTATCCGCCCACGGTGAGCGCATCCGCGCCGAAGGGCTCGTACGGCGCGCCGCCTGTGCACACTGCCCCGAGCCAGGCCTCGGCGTAGGCCTTCATCGTGGAGCCGATGTCGTTGCGTTTGCCGTCGGCGATAACGAACATGCCCTTTGCCCTGGCGTAGCGGATGGTCTCGTGAAGCGCGCGCATACCCTGCCAGCCGAGCCGCTCGTAAAACGCGCATTGGGGTTTTACGGCGGGCACGATGTCGTACAGCGCGTCGATGATGCCCTTGTTGAAGGCCAGCACGGCCTCTGCCGCGCCCTCGGGCGTTTCGCCGTAACGCTCATACGCCGCGTCACGCAGGAACGCGGGGATGCGCTCGGGCGACGGGTCAAGCCCGACGACGGTGGGGTTCTGCAGCGCTGTGATTTTTTCGATCAGTCGGTCGAACGGCATTTCTCAGGTTCCTTTCAGATCAGCGTATTAAATACGACCCTGCCCGAGGCGACGGTGCATTTCACGCGGCCGTAAAGCGTCATGCCCTTGAAGGGCGTATTCTTTGACCGCGAATGAAGCCTTTCGGGCTCGACGAGCCATTTCTCGTCGGGGTCGAAGAGCACGATGTCGGCCGCGGCGCCGGGGCGCAGGCTGCCCGCGGGGATACCGAGCAGCCTTGCGGGGGAGGCGGACATTTTTTCGATCAGCTGCGCGAGCGTAAGGTGCCCGGGCCGCACAAGGAATGTGATACCCGCCGCGAGCGAGGTTTCAAGGCCGATTACGCCGTTCGGCGCCGTCTCAAAATCCGCCTTTTGCGCGGCTGTGTGCGGCGCATGGTCGGTGACGATGCAGTCGATCGTGCCGTCTTTGAGCGCTTCGATGATCGCCCCGACATCCGCCTTCGTGCGCAGCGGCGGATTCATGCGGTAATCGGCGTCGCGTGAAAGCGCGAGGGATTCGTCGAGTGAAAAATAGTGCGGGCAGGTTTCGCAGCTGACGGGCGCGCCGAGCCGTTTGAAAGCGCGCACGAGCGCCGCCGTGCCGGCCGTGCTGATATGCGCGATGTGCACAGGCAAGCCGTACGCCCTCGCGAGCGCTAGATCCCGCGCGGCCATGACCTCTTCGGCCGCAGCGGGGATGCCCCCGACGCCGAGCGCCCTCGATACGTCCCCTTCGTTTACGATGCCGCCCGCCGCGAGCGTCAGCTCTTCACAGTGTGAAATGAGCGGCCGGCCGACACGCTTCGCGGCCTTCATCGCGGCAAGCATCATTCCGGCTGATTCAATGGGGGAGCCGTCGTCGGAAAATGCGGCGGCACCGCCGCAAGCAAGCAGCATGAAGTCACAGAGCTCTTTTCCCCGCCTGCCCAGGGTCGCGGCCGCCGCAGGATAGACATGAAGGCCCGTCGGCCGGGATTTTTCAGCGACATACCGCAGCACGGAAGGCTCGTCGGCACAGGGCTCGGTGTTGGGCATCGCAAGCAGCGATGTGACACCGCCCGCCGCCGCCGCCGCGCAGGCCGAGCCGATATCTTCCTTTTGGGTCTGCCCGGGGTCGCGCAGATGCGTATGCATATCCACAAGCCCCGGCGCGGCAATCAGGCCGCGCGCCTCGAGCAGAGCTCCGCCTTCGCCGGAAAGGCCCTGCCCGATCGCCGTGACCACGCCGTCCTGACAGAGGATATCCGACAGGCAGGTTCCCTGCGAAGAGCCGACAATGCGGCAGCCTTTGATCAGCAGCGGCTCAGCCATCGTTCATCCTCCTTACTCTTGTCGCTTCACAGCTTAGTTTAACGGGAATATCTTTCAGATGCGTATCACAGATCTTCCATGATTGCCACGCGGTTGATGCCGTCATACTCCGAGAGCATGACATCCACCGATTCGCTGCGCGAGGTGGGCACATTTTTGCCGATATAGTCGGGGCGGATGGGCAGCTCGCGGTGGCCCCTGTCAATCAGCACGGCGAGCTCAAGGCTTTCGGGCCTGCCCTGGCGGATCACAGCCTCAATCGCGGCGCGCACGCTGCGCCCGGTAAAGATAACGTCGTCGATGAGGACGACCCTGCGGCCCTCCACGTCAAAGCCGAAAGGGTTTCCGGCAGGCAGGCCGCGCGCGGGGCCATGATGATCATCACGGTAGGGCGTGATATCGATAAAGCCTGTGTCGACGGCGGCGCCCTCGATTTCAAGGAGCTTTGCGGCAATCAGCTTGGCAAGCGTGGCCCCGCGGCGCCGAATGCCGATCAGGCACAGCCCTTCGACGCCATGGTTGCGCTCGACGATCTCATAGCTGATGCGCGCAACCGCGCGCTGGATGGCTTTTTCATCCATGATCTCCGCCTTTTCGCGCTGCATGCCGGCTCCTCCTGTTAATAAATATACTACGATTAATGCATAAAAATACAACCCCTGCCGTGCGGCAAGGGTTGTTCGTTTTGCTTCGCAAGAATCGAACCCTTTCCAGCCTCACAGGACCGGTTTAAAAGGACCGGTTTTTCAGTCAGTATGCTATTTCACCTATTATATAATAAACGCCCCGAAATGTCCATAGGCAGCCGGCAGAAATTTATAATTTTACAGAAAAAACAGACGGCTGTTCCGCGCCGCCCGCCGCTGGAAGCGGCGCATGAAAAGGGATGAAATTACTTCTCCGACTGGGGAGTCGTATCACCGTGATTTATACAATAAGCAGCTTGAGAGCGGGGCGATTTTCGCCGCACGGGCGGGGAAAGTGATCCGCGGTCGCGCCCGTGGTGCTGTACGGCCACATTTTTTGACAGTTTCGTCAAT
>JARLHS010000150.1 GCA_031292115.1 Clostridia bacterium
AGCCACCTCCGACCAGGGGGCGGCTTACCTTTCGGTGCTTCCGCGCGAAAAGCAGCGCGACGTTGCGATGCGCATCGCAACGATGGATCGGACCTCCCCGGAGATTATCAAGGAGGTGGAAGGAGTCCTCGAAAAAAAGCTTTCCGTGGTCGCCTCCTCCAACCTCACCGAGCTCGGCGGCGTGAAATCGATCGCCGAGATCCTCAACCGGGTGGACAGATCGACCGAGAAGTTCATCCTCGACGAGCTTGACAAGGCAAACCATGAGCTTTCGGAAATGGTGCGCAGCAGGCTGTTTGTGTTTGAAGATATTCTTTTCCTCGATCCCAGAGCGGTGCAGCGCCTGCTCCGCGATATCAATACGCGTGATCTCGCCGTGGCGCTTAAGGGCGCGAATCCGGATGTTGTCAACCTGATCATGAGCAATATGACAAAGAGGATGCAGGATACCCTCAAGGAAGAGATCGACGTCCTCGGGCCCATCCGTCTCAGCGAGGTGGAGGAAGCGCAGCAGAAGATCGTGCAGACCGTGCGCAAGCTCGAGGAAGCGGAAGAAATTGTTGTCAGCCGCGGCGGGAAGGATGATATTCTTGTCTAGCGTTTTAAAAGGGGAATGCATTCTGCTTCAGTCGTCCCCCGTATTCTGTTACAGCGCCGACGGGTCGTCGGAGGGGCTCCCGGCGGGGCACGGGGGCGGGCAGTCGGTGAAAGCCGCCCGCAGCCAGGCCGAGGAGATCCTGCAAAACGCCGGAGCGGATGCGGAGCGCATCGTGAGCCAGGCGCGCGCGCAGGCGGACGATATATACCGGGAGGCCTACGAAAAGGGGCTGCACCTCGGTGAACAGGAAGGCCTGAGCAGCGCGATACTGCATGAGCGGCAGGCGGTCGGCGAGCTTCAGGAGCTTTGCAGAAGGCTCGAGGAGGGCCGGCAGCAGGTCTGCGATGCCACTCGGGACGAGGCAGTCGAGTTTGCGTTCGACCTTGCGAGGAAGATCGTCAATGTGGAGCTCGACCGCAACGACAAGGCGTTCCTTGCCCTCTGCCTCGACGGCGCGAGGCATATCACAGCCCCGTCGGAGGTCGTGCTGAAGGTGGGCCCGCGCGAATACGGAATGGTAAACCGGTATATCGGCGAGATACGCAAGGCCATCGACGGGCTTGGCAGCCTTGAAATCGAGCCTGTGGAGAACGAGCCCGGCTGCTGCCGGTTTGAAACGGGCTCCGGCATTGTGGATTCCGGTGTGAATGCCCGCCTGAAAAAGGCGAAAGAAATATTGGATGTGAATGATTAAATGGCGTCTCAGGCTGTTTTCCAGAAATACCGCGGGGCGTTGAAGGACGCCGATCTCAATACCTGCAGCGGAAGCATCGAAAGGGTCATCGGCCCCATCATCGAGTCGGCCGGGCCCGCTTCGATCATCGGCGACGTATGCCGTATCCGCCCCTCCAAGGGCGTGAAATCCATCCGGGCCGAGGTCGTGGGCTTCAGGGATAACAAGATGCTGCTCATGCCGTTCGGCGAGCTTGCGGGCATCGGCCCGGGCAGCATCGTGGAATCGACGGGAAAGCCGTTTATGGTGCCGGTGGGCATGTCGCTGATCGGCAGGACGCTCGACGGCATCGGGCAGCCGATCGACGGCCTCGGCCCCGTGGCGGAAGACGATTTCTACAGCGTGCAGGGTCAGGCCTCCAATCCGCTTTACCGGCCGCGCATCAATCAGCCCATCTCGCTCGGCGTCAGGGCGCTCGACGGCCTTCTGACCTGCGGCAGGGGGCAGCGCATCGGTATTTTCGCGGGCAGCGGCGTCGGAAAATCCACACTGCTCGGCATGATCGCGAGAAACTCCGACGCGGATGTGAACGTGATCGCCCTTGTGGGCGAACGAGGCAGGGAAGTTCGCGATTTCATCGAGAAGGATCTGCGCGAAGAGGGCATGAAGCGCTCGGTGCTGATCGCCGCCACCTCCGACAGACCCGCGATGGTGCGCCTCAAATGCGCGATGGTCGCCACCGCCGTGGCGGAATATTTCAGGGATCAGGGCATGGCCGTCATGCTGATGATGGATTCGCTCACGCGTTTTGCCATGTCACAGCGCGAGATCGGCATCGCGACGGGAGAGCCGCCGGTCTCACTCGGCTACACGCCCTCCATTTTTTCGATGCTTCCGAAGCTGCTCGAACGCTCGGGCAATTTCGAAAAAGGCTCGATCACCGGCATTTATACGGTTCTGGTGGAAGGCGACGATATGAACGAGCCTATTTCGGATACGGTGCGCGGGATTCTCGACGGGCATATCGTGCTTTCGCGCGCACTCGCGGTGAAGAACCATTATCCCGCGATCAGCGTGCTCGGCAGCGTGAGCCGCCTGATGCCGGACATCGCGGAAAGCGACCACCTCGGGCTCGCGAACAACATGCGCTCGCTGATGGCCACCTATGAGAATTATTCCGACCTCATTACACTTGGCGCCTATAAAAAGGGCAGCAATGCGTAGGTTGACAAGGCAATTGCCTATCATGAGCCGATCGCGCGATTCCTGCAGCAGACCTTTAACGAAAGCTTTACGGTCGCACAGACGGTTGAGATGATGAAGGAAACACTTGCGGAACGCTGATTTCGGGGTTTGAAGGCGGAGAAAAAGGAAGGCTGGCACGATGAGTACATTTAAATTCAGGCTGCAATCGGTTTATGAGCTGCGGCAACAGCTCGAAAAGGAACAAAAAGAGCGATTTTCAAGCGAGACGGAGCGTCTGAACCGAATGCTGGCATTCAATGAAACACTCAAGCGCGAACACAGCGGGTGGTCGCAAAAATTCCTCGAGGAGGCGGCTGTCGGAATCAGCCCCGCGGATGCCGTACAGATACATGGCTATCTCAGCGAGATCGAAGAACTGCAGAAGCAGAACGAAAAACGCATCAACAGTCAGATAGCCCTTGTGGAAAGCGAACGGGGGCGGCTCGTGACAAAAATGCAGGATCGGAAAATCGTTGAAACGATGCGCGACAGGCACTTCACGGTCTTTAACGCGCAGGAGCAGAAGAAGCAGGAGACAGAGGTCGAGGAAGTGGTCGCGGCAAGGCTGCAAAGGGGCTGAGCGCAAGGCGGACACAGCGGAGTTTATTGAAAGGGGGTGAATCATATGCAGGTAAGTCAGGCAACGATACCGGCGCAGGGGAGCGGCAGTCTACAAAGCTCTGCAAAGGCTTCCGCGGCGGATACGCCGGATGCATCGGGGGGCGGTTTTACCGCACTGCTGAAGGGGCTCATGGGCGGTGAGCAGACCGGTAGCCGGCAGGAGGTAGGGGCTCTGCCCGACGGCACCGACGCGACGGATTCAGACAGAGACGCGCAGGACGCCACGGGATCTGCAAACAGGAAGAAAGCCGATGAAAAGAACACCGCGGCGGGAACCGACAACCAGCAGCAAACACTGCTTCAGGCGCTCCAGCCACAGCCGACCCAGCCGCAGTTAGCCCAGGCACAGTCGGCCCAACCGCAGTTGGTTCAGTCTGCAGCGACACAGGGCGCGGCGGCTCAGGCCGACAGCCTGCCGCAGGCGGCGGATGCCCTGCGGATCCTTCAGGGGAGCACCCTGCAAGCGCAGGCATCAGGCATGGCGCAGGCACTACAGAGCGGTGCGGCTGCGGTGGCGGGCAGTCAGGCGCAGCAGGCGGCTTCCGCTCAGGCGTCGGCCCGGCAGGGTGACACGGCAGCGACTCTGACAGCCGCACCCGGCCCAGCGCAGCAAACGGTTTCGACGCAGACAGCGACCCGGCAGGGTGACATGGCAGCAATTTTGACAGCTGCGTCCGGCCCAGCACTGCAGGCGGCTTCGACACAGACAGCGACCCGGCAGGGTGCCACGGCAGCGGTTTTGACAGCCGCGCCCGGCCCAGCACAGCAGGCGGCTTCGGCGCAGACAGCAGCCCGGCAGGGTGACACGGCAGCAGTTTTAACAGCCGCGCCCGGTCAGACGCAACAGGCGGCTTCCGCGCAGACAGCGGCCCCACAGGGTGACACGGCGGCGGTTTTGACAGCCGCATCCGGCCCAGCACAGCAGGCGGCTTCCACGCAGACGTCAGCTCGTCAGGATGACGCGGCAGCGGTCACGGCTGCGACAGACGCAGCCGGTCAGGCTCAGCAGACGGAGGCCATACGGGTGGCGGGCAGCACGGTTTCTACTACGGCATACAGCCCGGCGCAGCAGACCGTTTCGGCAAAGGCAGAGAATACGGCGCAGACTTCGACCCGGCAGAAAAGCGGCGATACGGCCGCGACAGACGATTCGGGCCCGCAGCAGGCGGCGCCCGCCCAGACGCAGCAGAGCCGTGCATCGCAGCAGAAGAGCGATACGGACAGCCAGAGCGGAAGTTATTCCCAGGGGGCGTCGGGGCAGGAGGCGGGAGCCGCGGCAGGTATGGCGGCGCAGGGCAAATTCACGGTGCAGGCCCCCGATACCGGCACGGCGGAGAGCGTCAAAAGCATCGCGCATCAGACAGCCGCAGCCGTTGCGGATTCGGTCAAAACCGGCAAAAGCGAGATCAGCGTCCATTTAAACCCGGAGAGCCTCGGCGGTATCACAGTCAAGATGGTTTCGCAGGGCGGCAGCATTTCAATGCGCATCACGGCGGATAACCCCAGCACAGGCAGGATGCTTTCGGGCGGTATGGATACCCTTTACAGCGAGCTCAGGCAGAGCGGGGTCACGATCAGCCGCGCGGAGGTGGTGCTGACGGGCGGCGGGAATATGGCATCCGATTCGGGCGGCTCACAGGGAAATTCAGGCGGCGCATACGCGCAGAGCGGCCCGGGCGCACAGCAGAAAGGCGACGCGGATACCGGCACCGGGGAATTTTCACAGCAGCGGAGCCAGCAGCAGGAGCAGACCCGCACATTGCGCTGGATACCCGAGGCGCAGAGCGGTGAGGCGGCCCGGCAGAGCGGCTGGAGCATTGTTGCATAGACGAAAGGAGGAGAGGCGGTATGGGTGTTGGCGCGATATCCTCAGGGACACTGCAAAACGGCGGCACGATCGAAACTTCAAGCCAGTCGGGGCAGCTGGATATGCAGGATTTTTTCACGCTGATGGCGGCGCAGCTTCAGTATCAGGATCCGATGAATCCCACCGATGACAGCCAGTTTATGGGCGAGATGGCGCAGTTCGGCTCGCTTGAGCAGCTCACAAACCTTTCGAGCTCGATCAATTATTCGCTGGCGGCTGGGATGGTGGGCAAGACTGTTTCCTATTCGCATTACGATGATACCTCGGGCGAGACAATATCGGGCAGCGGTGTGGTGAGCGCGGTGAATGTCAACTCCACGACCCCCAAGTGTCTGGTCGGCGGCTCATGGGTGAGCATGTCCGACATTGAGCAGATCGCAGCGGGCTCCGATACGAAGCCGACAGCGGCCACATAAAAAGGGGTGACATGGGCGCACGGCCGTCAGATTTGAAAATGAGGGGGGAGAGGATGACCGATTTAAGGCTCGAAAGACTCGGCTCGGTTTTGAGCCCTCCGGTATCCCTGCCGGAGTATTCAGCCCCAGCGGCGGATGAGACGGAGTCCTTCGGCAGCCTGCTCGAGCAGGAGATCACGGCGGGTGACGGGATCCGGTTTTCAAGGCACGCGCAGGAAAGGATCGATTCACGCGAGATCACGCTCGGCAGCGGGGAGCTTCAGAAGCTCAGCGACGCAGTCAGCAAGGCGTCAAAAAAGGGTGTGCGCGATTCGCTGGTGGTGATGGGCAGCCTCGCATTCATCGTCAGCGTGCCCGGCAGAACGGTGGTTACCGCCATGCCGGTAAGCGAGGCGGCGGAGCATGTATTTACAAACATAGACGGCGCGGTGATCATGTAGCCGGTCCTCATGAGGGGGTTACCGGGCTTCGAACGACTGAGAAGCCCGCGCGCCGTGAAAAATTAGAGAGGATGTATCAACATGTTAAGAGCAATGTCATCGGCAGTATCAGGGCTTCAGGCACAGCAGACGGAATTGGACGTCATCGGCAACAACATTGCCAATGTCAATACGACGGGGTTTCAGTCGAGCCGCGTGTTATTCAAGGATATGTTTTATTCGATGGTAAACTCGGGCAGCTCGGAGCAGAATCCGTCGCAGGTCGGCAACGGCACGCAGGTCGGCAGCATCGACAAGCTCATGACGCGCGAGGGCGCGACACAGACGGACAGAGCGCTCGACCTCTACATCGACGGCGACGGCTATTTCGCGGTCAACAGCCAGTCGGACGGCAGCGGCGGCACCGATTATACCCGCGTCGGCGACTTCCATGTGGATTCGAAGGGTTACCTCGTCGATACCAACGGAAAATACGTAGAGGGAGCCGACAGCAGCTCCGGCACCACCACGCTCGGGCAGGGCATCAACCTTGAGAGCGGCAATTCGCTCGTTACGCTGGTCACGTCCACGGGCTCTATCATCCCGATCGACAGCGGCAACTATTCGCAGCTCACAAACATCGCGATCAATTCGGACGGCACGATCTCCGCCAGCATGGGCGACCAGACAGGCACGCTCAACACCGCGAAGATCAACAGCGTCGGGGGCAATACCGGCTTTTCCTACGGCGATCTTTCAGATATCACATATGACCCCACCACATCCACCTATACAGCCACTGATAACGGCACCGCCGGTACCGCGCTCGACGTCGGAGCTTCCGGTGCGATCAAGATCGGGATCGTCAACTTTGCAAATCCGGATGGCCTTGCGGAGGACGGCGACAGCAACTTTACGGCGACTCTGAGCTCCGGGTCGGCGAACTGTATAAACGAGGGCACCAGCAGCGGTGTGCTCATCCGAAGCGGAGAGCTCGAAATGTCCAATGTCGACCTTGCGAAGGAATTCACCAACATGATCACGACGGAGCGCGGATACCAATCCAATGCGCGCGTCATCACGACATCGGACGAGATGGTGCAGGAGCTTGTCAATCTCAAGAGAAGCTGATAGAAAAATTGAAACTGCGGAGGGGAAGAGATGATCAGCGTAACAAAGCTCAACGGCGAAGTTTTTTATGTGAATCCCTATGAGATCGAGTTTATTGAAGAAACCCCCGATACCGTAGTCTCGCTCAAGAGCGGGAAAAAAGTTCTGGTTGCGGAAAACGCCGAAATGCTGATCGAGCGTATGGTGGATTTCTACCGGTATGCAAATCAGGTGACGAGGGTAATCCTCAAAGACGACAGGGAGATAACGACGGAGGAATGACGTGCGGGCGCACATACCTCCCGTGGGCTTCCCGAGACCTGCCGTTGGGAAGCATTTGCGTGTTTTGTGCCGCGGCGGCAGCGGCAGGTGGCCTTTCGATGTCATTTATCTTGGGTCTGGCGATCAGCGGCATGGTGCTGGCCGCGCTGGCGTTTCGGGGCGGGGGCCTCGCGATACTGTTTGACCCCGGCGCGCTGCTGCTGATTTTGGGCGGGACGGTCGGCTCATTTCTCGTAATCTGCCCCTTCTCCGCGATGCGGGAAACGCTTGCCGTCACAATGCGGACACTGCGCCCGGTAAAAAAGCCGCACGGGCTGCTCAAGCAGATTGTGGAGCTTGCCTATACGGCACGCAGGGAAGGCGTGCTGGCGCTCGAGGGCGGCGATCAGAAGCTCGGGGATCCGACGCTGAAAAAAGGCCTCGAGCTGCTGCTCGAATCGGCCGACCCCGCGACGCTGCGCGGCATCCTTGAGCGTGATTCGGCGGTGATGGCCGAAAAGGAACGCTCGGCGCAGGAACTGATGGAGCGGCTGGCGGTGTTTTCCCCGGGCATCGGCATGGTGGGCACGCTTGTGGAGATCGCGGGCATGCTCGGGCGCTACAAGGCGGTGCAGACGCTCGCGCCGCAGATCGCCCACGCGCTTCTGCCGGTGGTTTACGGCGCGGTGTTTTCCTATCTGCTGCTGTTCCCGCTGGCGGCGCGCATCAAAAGCAACGCGGCGCGCAGCCGGGCGGTGCGGGAGATGGCGACCGAAGGGGTTTTGGCTATTCAGGCGGGGGAGCCGCCAAGGCTTGTGGAGGAAAGGCTCGAAGCCTTCGTGCGTTGAGCGCCCCCAGGAGCATATGGATGAATTACGGACAGGAAGGTGTATCTTGAATGCTGGAGCAGGGCCCTGAAACCAGAACGATGACAGACAGCGCAAAACAGGAAGCGGCCAGACGCGCGCACTTTGACCTGATACAGGATGTGCCGCTTGAAATTTCGGTGGAAGTCGGCCGTGCCAAAAGACTGGTGCGCGAGATCGTCGAATTATCCTCGGGCTCGATCATCGAGCTGGACAAACAGGCGGGCGGGCCCGTCGATATTATTGCAAACGGCCAGCTCATCGCGCGCGGAGAGGTCGTCGTAATCGATGAAAATTTCGGCGTGCGCATCACGGAGATCGTTGAGAGAAAACGAAATCGCGCATGAATGCGTATCTGTCGGGGGGATTTTAAGTGTGGCCTTCGCTGATCTTTACCGTTCTGGCAATCATTTTTATATTCTTTCTCGCATGGTTTGCCACAAGGATCGTGGGCTCCCGCGGAAATATGGGCGGGCAGGGCCGGCATATAAAAATCATTGAGAAGACCGCGGTCTCAAAGGATTGCTGCATCATGCTCGTGGAAATCTGCGGCCGGCTCACCGCCGTTGGCGTGACGCCCCAGGGCATGTCGGTGCTGCATGAGCTTGATGCCGACGAAGCCGGCTCGGTGCGGGAACAGGAGCCGGCCGCAAGGCAGGGCTTCTCGGCAGCCTTTAAGGATGCGCTTGATTCCACGCTGCCGGAGGGCAGGGTCAGAGATACCGTTGATAAACTTTTCCACAGGAAGGGTGACGGTGATGAATAAGCGCAGACTCATCAAATTCGCCGTATCCTTCACAGCCCTGTTTTCCCTGCTGACGCTCGGCGCGCTGGCGGCTTCGCAGCAAAACCAGGGCATCTCGATCACATCCAACGGCGTGCAGTTCACGTCGGGCTCCGCGAATACGCTCCAGATCCTTTTCTATATCACGATCATCGCGCTCGCGCCGTCGATCCTGATTATGATGACGTCATTCACGCGCATCGTCATTGTGCTCTCGTTCCTGCGCAACGCGCTCGGCCTCCAGCAGACGCCGCCGAACCAGGTGCTTGTGGGTATTGCGCTCTTTCTCACGCTTTTCATTATGTCGCCCACGATCGATACGATCAATAAAACGGCCTATCAGCCGCTCGCCGCCGGCACGATCACGACGCAGCAGGCTTACAGCAAAGCGATGGCGCCGCTGCGGACGTTCATGTTCAAGCAAACGGAGGCTTCCAGCCTCAACACCTTCGTAAGCATGGCCGGCATGTCAAAGCCGAAATCGCTCAACGATATCCCGAGCCGCGTGCTGATCCCCGCTTTCATCATCAGCGAGCTCAAGCGGGCGTTCATGATGGGATTCATCATTTACCTGCCGTTTCTGGTCATCGACCTGATCGTTTCCTCGACGCTGATGTCCATGGGCATGATCATGCTGCCGCCGATGATGATCTCGCTGCCGCTCAAGCTTGCGCTTTTCGTGCTCGTAGACGGCTGGGGGCTGGTGGTGCAGTCGATGGTGCACAGCTTTAACTAGCAGCTTGTCAAACCTGATTCTGCTATCCCCGCCGGTGCCAGGCACCGGGGGACAGTACAGAAAACAGACCGAACGGGAGGAAATCGGAGCATGGATGCCACAGCGATTACGACGTTTGCCTCAAGGGCCCTGTATATGGCAATGATCCTCGCGCTGCCCCTGCTGCTCATCTGCCTTGCGATCGGCGTTGTAATCTCGATCTTCCAGGCCACGACGCAGATACACGAGCAGAGCCTCTCGTTTGTGCCGAAGCTCATCGCCGTCATTGTGTCGCTGGCGATCATGGGCACCTGGATGGTAAACCAGCTGGAATCCTTCACGCGCGAAGCGTTCTCAAAGATTGCGGGTATGTAGCAGCATTTTTCCAATAATCCTGCGCCGGGGGTGAAACAGTGACGCTCAGTGTGGCAAATATTGATCTTTTTCTTCTTGTTTTCATGCGTATGAGCGGAGCGGTGCTTTTTAACCCGATACTGGGCAGAAACAACATCCCCTACACGTTGAAGGCCGCGCTGAGTCTGATCGTCTCGTTCCTCTGTATCCCGCTGCTCGACGCTTCAAAGGTCGCCACAGGCAGCATCGTGGCGCTCGCGGTCTGCTGCGTGACGGAGCTTGCCGTCGGCCTCGCGCTCGGCGTACTGATTTCAGGGCTCTTCTCGGTGGTGCTCGTGGCGGGCGAGCTGATAGATCAGCAGATGGGTTTTTCGATGGCAACCTTTTACGACCCGAATTCCGGCGTGAATATGCCCGTTGTCGGCAGCCTCTTCAACACGCTGCTGCTGCTTACGTTCTTTGCAAGCAACGCACACCTTACGTTTTTCAGGCTCGTCTCCGATTCCTACAAGGCCATTCCGCCGGGCACGGCGATGCTTACGACGAAATCCATGCAGTTTGTCGTCATGATGGGCGGGGATATTTTTGAAATGGGGCTCCGGCTCGCGCTGCCGATCCTCGCGGTGGAGCTGATTGTGCAGCTCGCGAGCGGTATCCTGATGCGCGCGGTGCCGCAGATCAATGTTTTCACGGCGGGCATCCAGCTTCAGGCGGTAGTCGGCATCGTCATGCTTGTGCTGATCCTCCCGATTATCATGACGCTTTGCGGCCGGCTTACCGATTATATGATCGAAAAATGCGTAGAGGTTCTCAAAATGATGATCCCAAGTACATAAGACGATTTCCAGCCCGAAAGATATTTGATAGATGATTCGTTTGAAAACAAATCGGAATTCACATAAGAGAGCGGTGAAGCACGGTTGCCTGGTGATAAAACCGAGAAGGCCTCTTTTAAAAAGCGCAAGGACGAACGAAAAAAGGGACGCGCCTTTCAGAGCCAGGATCTTACGAGTGCCGCCGTGCTGCTGAGCATCTTTGCAGCACTCAAGTTCCTCGGCCCGCAGGTCGAGAGCGCGATGGAAAACAGCGTGGCGGGCATGCTCGAGCGCATACCGGATATCATCAGCGGCCCGCGCGATGTCGGCAGCTTTTTCAGCAGCGCGGGGGGCACGGCGGTCAAGGTGCTCGTGCCGATTTTCGCGGCCTCTGCGTCAGTGGCCGTCATCGTGACGCTCGCCCAGACACGGCTGCTCGTCACGCCCGCGAACATGACGCCCAAATTCGAGCGTATCAGCCCCGTCCAGGGCTTCAAGAAGCTTTTTTCACTGAGATCGATTGTGGAAATGGTGAAATCGCTTTTAAAGATCGTTGCGATTCTGGCGATCATCTTTATGGATGTTTACCCGAAGCTGCCGCAGGTAACGCTGCTTTTTGATACCAGCATCGCCGGAGCGCTCGGGTGGATCGCACAGCTTGCCATCGACGTCGGCTTCAAGGCGGGCGCGGTGCTGCTGGTCATCGGCGTGGCCGATTACTTCTACCAGTGGTGGGATTTTGAACGCAGCATCATGATGACCAAGCATGAGACAAAGGAAGAATACAAGCAGACGGAAGGCAATCCCCAGATCAAGGGGCGCATCCGCAACCTTCAGCGCAAACTGGCCCGTATGCGCATGATGCAGGCGGTGCCGAAGGCGGATGTTGTTATCCGCAATCCGACCCATTTCGCCGTAGCCCTCAAATACGACACCAAGACGGGCAGGGCCCCGTTTGTGGTGGCCAAGGGCGCAGATGCCATTGCGCTGCGCATCGTGGCTCTGGCAGAGAAAAACGGCGTCTATATCACGGAAAACAAGCCTCTCGCTCAGGCTTTGTATAAATCGGTGGAAATCGGCGGCGAGATACCGGCCGAATTCTACAAAGCGGTTGCCGGCGTGCTCGCCTATCTTTATACGATGAAGCGAGCGGGCAGAAGCTGAGAAATCTCGATTCGGAAAGGCGGAACATCACATGCGCAAGATCAAGGACAGCATTGCTTCGATAGCGGTTGTCGCCGTAATCCTGCTGATCATCATCCCGCTGCCGTCGCAGGTGCTTGATTTTCTTCTCATCCTCAACCTTGCGCTCTCCCTCACGATCCTGCTCATCACAACCTATACCAAAAGGGCGCTGGATTTCTCGATCCTACCGTCGCTTCTGCTGCTCACCACGCTTTTCAGGCTTTCGCTTGAAATTTCCGCCACGCGCCTGATTCTCACAAAAGACGGGGACGCCGGCGCGGTCATCAAGACCTTCGGCGCGTTTGTCATCAGCGGCAACGTCCTTGTGGGCATCGTGGTCTTTCTAATCATCGTCGTCGTGCAGTTCATTGTCATCACCAAGGGCGCCGAACGTGTCGCCGAGGTTTCCGCGCGGTTTACACTGGACGCGATGCCCGGCAAGCAGATGGCGATCGACGCCGATCTCAACACCGGAATCATCACCGAAGAGGAGGCCAAGATCCGCCGGCGCGATATCCAGCGCGAAGCCGATTTCTTCGGCGCAATGGACGGCGCATCGAAATTTGTCAAGGGCGACGCCATCGTCGCGATCATCATCATGGTGATCAACATCGTCGGCGGTGTGATCACGGGCCTGCTCGGAGGGTCGGATATTACCGCCGTGCTCAGCACCTACACGCTCGCGACCATCGGCGAAGGGCTCATGGCACAGCTGCCCGCGCTGCTCATTTCAACCTCCACCGGCATCATCGTCACGCGCACCGCCTCCGACGGCAACATGGGCAACGAGCTTTCAAAGCAGTTCACCGCACAGCCTGTTGTGCTCAAGACCACGGGCGCCGTGCTGATTCTCATGATGCTGCTGCCCGGCTTCCCGAAGCTTGTGCTGTTCACCATCGGTTGCATCTTCCTGCTGCTCGGCTACCAGGCGGAAAAAAAGGCAAAGGTCGCCGTGCCGTTGCCGGATAAAGCCGTGGCACGCAAGTCGGATATGCGCTCCGAAGTGGAGATCCTCCGCAACCCCGATAATGTCTATACCATGCTCGAGGTGGAAACCATCGAGATGGAATTCGGCTACAGCCTCATCCCGCTCGTGGATGAATCGCAGGGCGGCTCATTCGTCGACAAGGTGGCGCTTTTCAGAAGGCAGTTCGCGCTTGAATCCGGCATTGTGCTGCCGGGTGTGCGCATGAGGGATAACGTGCAGCTCGCAAACAGCAGCTATGTGATCAAGCTGCGCGGCGAGGAAGTGGCGCATGGCGAGCTGCTGGCGGATCGCCTGCTGATCATGGGCCAGGGAGAAGACGCCTTCAAAATCGATGGCGTGGATACCGTAGAGCCGGCGTTCGGCCTGCCCGCGCGGTGGATCGCGAAAAACAGGCGCGAGGAGGCGGAGGTCGCTGGCTACACCGTCATCGACCCGACATCGGTGATGATGACGCACCTGGGCGAGGTCATCCGCAGCCATGCGGCTGAGCTGCTCGGGCGCCGCGAAGTCAATTCGCTGCTCGACATGGTGCGTAAAAACAATAAAACGCTGGTCGAGGAGGTCGTGCCCGGCAAGATCTCGGTGGGTGGGCTTCAGAAGGTGCTGCAAAATCTTCTGGCCGAGGAGATTCCCATCCGCGATATGGTGACGATCCTTGAAACAATCGCCGAGCAGTCAAGCAAAGTCAAGGATGAAGACCTGCTCACCGAGTATGTGCGCCAGAGCCTCAAACGCACCATCACACGCAAGTTCGCGCCGGAGGGCGAGGTGCAGGCGCTTGTGATCGATCCCCAGATTGAGAAGCTTATCTCGTCAAGCGTCAAGCAGTCGGAGCACGGCGTATACCTTGCGCTCGAGCCGGACAAGGCGCAGAACATTATCCGCAGCCTCAGCAGCGAGGTGGAAAAGCTCTCGCAGAAAGGCGTCGCGCCCACAGTGATCGTCTCGCCCGGCGTGCGGCTGTATTTCCGCAAGCTTGTCGCGCAGATCATCCCCGGTCTTGCGGTGATTTCCTACAACGAACTTGAAAATACCGTGCGTGTGCAGGCCGTCGGCTCGGTCGCAGTATCGTGCTGATTCCCGCCAAAAAGGGACCCGCATCAGCCGCGCAGGGTATTCCTACTTAACATTCTAGCCCATATGGAAGGAGGAGACCGCCATGACAATGGTCACCGAAGGCATTGAAACCGCAGAGTTGTGGAGGCTTTATGTGGAATCGCGCGATATTGAGCTGCGCAACGAGCTGATCCTGCGGTATTCCGGCCTTGTCGGCTCAATTGTGCGAAGGATCGCCGCCGTCAGCGGCAACTATGCCGACACGGAGGATCTGCAGAGCTACGGGATGCTGGGGCTCATCAAGGCGATTGAAAAGTATGATCCGGGCAGGGGAGCGGCATTTGAAACGTTCGCAGTCTACCGCGTCCGCGGAGAGGTGATCGATTACATCCGCCGCAACGACTGGGTGCCCCGCGGGGTGCGCAAGCGTGCGCAGGAGTTTGATGTAACGGTAAGTACCCTGACCAATGAGCTCGGGCGCCGTCCCCAGGAGGACGAGCTTGCGGGGAGGCTGGGGCTTGAGCGCAGCGAGCTGCACCAGCTTTATACCGACATTGAGCGATTCAACACCGTCTCTTTTGAGGAGCTGCTGCAGGGCACCCTGCAAATCGGCGATGATTTTGCCGACACAAAGACGCCGGAAGGCTCCGTGCAGGAGCATGAGCTGATCGAAACGCTTTCCGCCGCCATCGAGGAAATGCCCGAGCGCGAACGCCTCATCATCACGCTTTACTATTATGAGGAGCTTTCGCTCAAGGAAATCAGCGGCGTGCTCGGCGTGAGCGAATCGCGCGTTTCCCAGCTTCACTCCAGAGCGATCTCAAGGATGAAGAAAATCCTTACAAGCTATCTGAACCTGTAATACCGATATCCATTTGAAAAAGGCGATGGATCGCTTTTTGAAAGCCGCTTTCGGCGGCGGGCAAAAACAGGTCGTGTTCTTGCAAAATGAGTGTTGCACGGCTCTCCAGGCGGCGAAAGCCGCCGCCTGCCGCAAAAAGGCAGGCATCTAGATACGAATTTTATCCGCATTCAGATGAGAGAATAGTATAAAGGAGGCGGCGGGATGCTACGCGGTATCACAGCTTCGGCTTCGGGCA
>JARLHS010000151.1 GCA_031292115.1 Clostridia bacterium
ACGCGCTCTTTCTCATTGACGAAATCGAAAGCTTCGCCGATCGTATTCAGGCACAGGCGCTCAAGGTGGGAAATCAGACGATCTATGAAGCATTTGCCGAAATACCGAGGCGCGGCGCAAAAACCTTTGCCCAGGCGCTGCAGTTTCTCAGATTCCTGAATTTTGTCCTCCGGTATGAGAATGACACCCATTCCCCGCTCGGAAGGTTTGACCAGTATATGTATCCCTATTTTAAGGCGGATATGGATAGCGGAAGATTAAGCTATGATGAAGCCTTCGAGCTTTTGTGCGAATATTTCATCAGTCTCAACCGGGATTCAGACCTGTATTTCGGCATTCAGCAGGGGGATAACGGGCAGGCCATGGTGCTGGGCGGGGTCGACAGTGAAGGCAGGGATGCCTATAATCCCTTATCCGAAATCTGCATCCGGGCAAGCCTTGAGCTCGGGATCATCGACCCGAAGATCAACCTGCGCGTCAGCAGGGATACGCCTCTCGCAATATTTGAGCTCGGCTCGGAGCTGACGAAGAAAGGGCTGGGTTTCCCCCAATACTCCAATGACGATGTCGTCATTCCGGCGCTGACAAAATGGGGATACGATTTAAAGGACGCGAGGAATTATGCGGTCGCCGGCTGCTGGGAATTTGTTATTCCCGATTACGGCGCCGAGGTGGTCAATATCGAGGCAATGCCCTTTATTCAGGTCGTTGACCGGTGCGCGCGCCAATACCTGCGCCAATCAGAGAGCTTCGACGAATTTATGGCGCACTTTAAAGACGGGCTGTTTGCAGAGGCGGACAAAATCGCAGACCGGTTCTCGGATTTCAGTCTGCGCCCGTCTACCATCCATTCCATCCTGTCCAGACAGGCGATCGGGAACGCAAGGGATATTTCAAAATGCGGCAAGTACCACAATATCGGGATCCACGGGCCGGGCATATCCAATACCGTGGATGCCCTCGCGGCCGTTAAAAAATATGTGTTTGACGAAAAGACGGTCTCGGCCGACGATCTGATCAGCGCGCTGGACAGCAATTTTGAAGGACATGAGCAGCTGTGGAGAAAGCTGCGTTACGAGGCGCCGAAGATGGGGAACCATGATGATTACGCCGATGAGATCGCGGCGAAGGTTATCGACCTGTATGCCGATTCGTTTGAAGGCCGTAAAAACTGCTTTGGCGGGGGTTTCAGGCCCGGAACCGGCTCGGCGATGTATTACATGTGGTTTGCCGATGAAGTGGGGGCCACACCGGATGGGCGTAGGGCAGGGGAGCCGCTTTCGGCAAACTATTCTCCGAGCTTGAACATCAAAGTCAAAGGTCCCGTTTCGATGTTTCAATCCTTCACGAAGCCGGATCTGCGCAGGGTCTGCAACGGCGGCCCCGTCACGATGGAGCTGTCGGACAGCCTTTTCAGAAACGGGGAGGCGATCGAGAAGGTCGCCGGGCTTGTCCAATTCTTTATACAGTCGGGCGGACATCAGCTGCAGCTCAATGCGGTGAACGGCGAAACCCTTCGGAGCGCCCAAAAGGATCCGTCCCAATACAGAAACCTGGTTGTCCGTGTCTGGGGATGGAGCGGCTATTTCGTGGAGCTCAGCAAGGAATATCAGGATCATATCATCACCCGCACCGAGATGACGGTCTGACAAAGCCGTGTTGGCTGCGCGGATATACCTCACGGCCGGACGCCGCGAGGTATATCCGGAGAAAACATCCCGGCTTCGGCGCGAAAGGCAGGGTCGTAAGAATGGAATCGGGCATGATTTTTGATATCAATGAGTTTGCCGTGCACGACGGCCCGGGGATCCGGCTTGCCGTTTTCCTGAAGGGCTGCCCGCTCCGCTGCCAATGGTGCCATAATCCCGAGGGAATGTCGTTTGATCAGCAGCTGATTGTCGGCAATGCCGGGTGCCTGCATTGCGGCAGGTGCACGGCAGTATGCGTTCACAGGGAAAACTGCATCGCCTGCGGCGAATGCATCGGGGTATGCCCCGCCAACATCCGGCGGTTCGCCGGAAGGCGGGTCGGCAGCGACGAGCTTATAAAGGAGCTGCTTGTCAACCGGGATTTTCTGCTTTCCCATGGCGGCGTCACCTTCAGCGGCGGCGAGCCGCTCACGCAGGCGCCGTTCCTTTTTGAAGTCATGCGGGGGATAAAGCCGGTCAACATTGCGGTCGAAACGTCGGGATACGCCCCCGCGGATGTTTTTCTGAAGATGCTGGAGCTGTGCGATGTCGTTTTAATGGATATTAAACAGGCCGACAGCGAAATCCACCGCCGCTATACGGGGGTCGGGAATGAAATCATCCTTCGGAATCTCAGGCTGCTGATTTTAAGCGGGCATCGATTTATCATCCGGATCCCGGTGATTTCCGGCGTCAATGACAACGCTCAGGCCATGGGCATGACGGCGAGTCTGCTGCGGCAGGCAGACAGCCTCGAGCGGGTCGAGCTGCTGAAGTATAACCGGATGGCGGGCGCGAAATATCCTCTGATCGGGAAAGAGTACGAATTTTCCTGTGAAGCCGAATCCCCGCCGCTTGAGACTTTTCAGAAGATCTTTGAGCAGGAAGGGCTGCGCGCGTTTATTGCGTGACGGCCGGCTTGAGAAAACAAAGCGAGGTGGGAAGAAAATCCGTCAGATTTTCTCCCCACCTCGCATCTGCGCCGCCCTCCCACTCGGAAAAGTGGGAAGGAGGAATGCGGCAGATGAAGCACGATGCGCGTTTTTATGGGAGAATAGAATAAGTCCTGCTCACGTAATCGCTCTCGAACGCGGCATTGCTGTCGCCGAAATACATGGCGGTCTTGCGCGCCTGCCGGAGCTTTTCTATATCGATGGGAGTCGTGACCAGAAAGTTGCCTTCGGGCTGCGGCGAGATCGACACCACGCCGTCGCGCCCGGGTGTCATCGAAAGAGGCGCAAATACGCCTGCTTTTCCCGTGAAATGCATCCCGGCTATCCAGCCGTTTTGAGACGACTTCAGGCCATAGACAAAAGATTCCTGCACCCTTGTCCAGATCCCCCTGAGCGCCCGTAGCTCCTCATATTCCTCATCGTTGGAGATGGGAAGGATGACGATATCGGCGCCCCTCTCAATCGCGAGCCGGAAGGTTTCGAAGTAGGTGGCATCCATGCAGACAGGGAACGCGACCGTGCCGAAGGGCAATGTAAAGACCTTTATTTCAGCCCCGCGCGACATCCCCATCTGTGATTCGGAATCAGTCAGATGCATTTTTCGTTGTGTGCCGATGCAGGCGCCGTCGGGCCCGTACAGGCACCCCTGGTTATAAAGGTGGCCGCCCTCACCGGCGACAAAGCTGCCGGAATAGATCGTTATGCCGTAGGCTGACGACAGGAAGGATATGATCTGCCGCACAGCCCTTTCGACCGGCCCGGACAGTGCCATAAAGAATGCGCCCATGCCGTTCGGATCCCCCTGAGAGGCGGTGCTTTTGGTCTGCGCGCCTGGCGCGGGCTGCTCCGCCGGGGGGGAAGCAAGGCGCTTTTTAGCTTTCGCGGTTATGATCCAGTTGAGGGCAGTAAAACCGGGGATAAACCCAAAAAGATCAAAAAAATTGTACTCGGGGAATATGACCAGGCTTGACCCCTGCTGCGAGGCCTCGCGCACAAAGCCCTGCAGGGCCGACACGTAGCCCCCCGCGCTGCGCACAAACCGGGTCTGCCGCTGGACACACGAAACGATCAGCTCTCCTTCGCGGGGCAGAGGCTTTTTTGGCGGTGCGCTGCCGTCGACGGCTTTATGAAGGCAGCGGTCGATCGTCTTGGGATTGAGCTTTTTCCCGTAATACCACGTGATGAGTTTCATGATATTCATTTTGCGCCGCCTCCGAACAGATGCATATTCTGATAAAGCTCCGGGTTGAGCTGGGAGAGCACATCGAATACCGCGATGCCTTTTATCCGTTTCTCATTGTCCAGCACAGCCGTCGCGGTATCGTTCTGCGCGTCGCCCCTGGCCAGAAGGCCGTCCGACTTCGCAGTCATCTCAAGCGGCGCATGGATGATCGGATCACCGTAATATTCTGCGCCCCCAAATACGCCGCAAAAGCAGCTTTCAACCGCGAAAAACTGGTTTTGCTCGACTTCGCGCCAAACTCCGGAGAGCTGCAGCGGCAAGCCGCCCTCTTTTTCCAGAGCCACGGGGCAGAGGACGAGAT